>JAESQZ010000036.1 GCA_016764955.1 Deltaproteobacteria bacterium
CATTATAACCCAGCCCTGTCGGGCTGGGCTGTGGCACCTACACCCACATCCGTGGGCGAAAACTGGATGCCAGCATGACAACCTAGAAATCACCTAATTTCAAATAATTACAAGAATTAATAGCCCCCCTTGACCGTTAAAAAATATACATTAATATAATAAAGCATGAGATACTTAACCCTATTTGTTTTCTCAGTATCCTTATTGGCTAATTACGAGCCTTCACGCTCTGAGGTTGCTTCTGCAGCCAATCTTGCAAGTGCTGTTTATCAAGAAAGCCCGAAAGCTCATTTGCCTGTGATTCAGATGCATGAAAATCCTGACTTTGCTAATCGGCTTGTAGCTTACCTAGATAAGCAACATAAAACTTTGTACATTGTTGTCAGGGGAACTACCGAGCTTAGAAATTGGATTGCAAATTTATCCATTGGATATAACGATCCGGTTATCGGTAGCATAGCTGACATGGGAGCCCACATGGCAATCGACATGACAGTCAACGCATTGATTCCGACAAACTATCAGCAGGATATTTCTAAAAATTTGAAGTCTACTTACAAAGGTTTAAAATCTGCCCATGACAATTTTTTCATCGATGCATTTCAAGATCTTCGCAAGGCCTCCGAAGCTATTATCTTGCAATACCCAACTCACAAAGTGGTGTTTGTGGGGCACTCCTATGGTGGCATTATGGGCAACTTACTCGCCCAGCAGACTATTTATAATAATCCAGAGTTAAATGTTTTATGTCACACCTTTAATGCTCCAGGGGCTCGGGAAATTCGCTCAAAAATTCTTAGGTTACCAACTCTCAATGAGAGTTTCTTAAATCAACACTTCTTTAACCATTTTCGTTGGAGCGATCCCGTCAGTAAAATCAGTCCGCAAGAAGGACGAATCTATGTCTACCAAGCTGGCGATAATTTGCTCGACCCAATCGGACAGCACGAGATCGGCAGCTTTGCTGACGAACTAATAGGCCAAGTGTAATCAGCCAAAAAACCTGATCACATCGTTCATGATGGCAATGGTCATTAAAGCTATTAGCAAAAATAAACCAGCCTGAGTAAAGACTTGGCGGACCCGCGTGGATACGGGCCGTCTTGTCACGCCTTCAATGGCAAAAAACAAGAGATGGCCGCCATCTAAAACGGGTATGGGCAGCAGATTTAAGATGCCTAAGTTAATGCTAATCAAAGCCATCAGTTGCAAGTAATAGACAAGGCCTTGCGAGGCTGCTTGACTGGCCGCCCCGACGATCATAAGCGGGCCACCCAGCTCTTTGGGTGATATCTGCATCGTCACCAACATCCACAGCGATAACAAAGTCAGTCTGGTCATATCCCAAGTGTGCACAAACGCCTCTTGAACCGCCTGAAACACGCCAGTATGCAAAGTCTTCACAGGCGGATTTTCCGCTAACATGACTCCTAATCTTCCAATTTTGCCGTCTTCATCCAATGGATTTTGGGTGGGCTCAGCGTCTGGTGTAACCGCCAATGCATGTAAACCCTCATCGCGCTCAACCATAAACTCGAGTTCTTGCCCAGGATGTGAAGAAACTTCTCGAACTAGATCTGGGAAAGTCGCTATCGCTTTGCCATCAATCGAGACTATCCGATCACCCGGTTTAAGGCCTGCTCGATCACCTGCTTTGTCCACCATGACTCGGCCCAAAACAGGCAACGGCACTTCTTTGGGACCAACCAGAATTCCAAAAAACAAAAACAGTGGCAATATGAGATTAAAAAGTGGCCCAGCAAGAGCGATCAAAGACTTTCTCCAAACTGGCTGGCCTAAAAAGCTACGCTTCTTATCTTCTTCCGATAACTCTTCGTCAGGGGAGTCTCCCAGCATTTTGACATAGCCGCCCAGCGGAATAGCGCTCAAGCAATACTCAGTCTCCCCTTTCGTGAATTTCAAAAGCTTTGGCCCAAAGCCAATCGAGAAAGTCGTGACTCGCACACCTAGAAGTTTGGCCACCCAAAAATGACCAAACTCATGAATGACGATCAAGACACAAAGAAGCAATATACCAGCTAAAATACCCATAATTTTGAGAGGATACTATGCTCGACCCAAATTGCCAACAACACGCATCACAGCTTGATGCGATTTTTCCTGAATACTCGTAGCTGTACCCATCATGCGATCCAACGACTTCATCAAGGAATCTAATTTCAACATCTGAACCTGCATCGAATTGGGGCCATCTGCAGGATAACCTGTCGCCGTACTAACAGCATCTTTCATCACCTGCTGGCCAACTGATGCACCCGAAGCGGCGCCGCCCGCGCCACCCATATATCCGCCTGCAATTCCACCTAAAGCAGCCCCTGCAACTCCCGCAACATCTGCTGCACGATTAGCCAGCCAACCTTTTGTGCCAGGGTGCCCATTATGCTGAATCGTATAGAGTTGTTCTTCTACTTTCTTTTGCTCACCTTTGATGGCATTGATCATAATTTCATCAGTAAACTCTTCAAAGGTCATTCCCTGCCGCCCAGCAATTTGACTTAAAGCTTCGGGGCTTCCTGCCAGTTTAACCAGTAAGCCACGTATCTCGTTTTGCTTTTGTTGTATTTGCTCACTCAAGGGAACCCGAGGAGCACTTAGCCCAGCATGCTCTGGAGCAAACATATCGGGGATAGCGCTTCCAGAAGACTGCTGGCGCCCACCAAGATTTGAACCTGCTACTGGTGGTTGAGGTTGTGGAGAAACGGAATTTGGGGATACTCTTGCTACCATGTTTGACCTATCGGCAGCTTTCTTCATTTGGTTGCCTATTTTATTAGCAATGTGGGTTAGTTTTGTGAAAAGCTCACTGCAAGCCGGCTTATGCCTGCTTATTCTACTCGGTCTTAGCTTGTCTAAGTTAGAGCCGATTTATCTTTGGCCATTTTGTGTTGGTACTGCCTTATTGCTATTTTGTGCACTACTGATCCCAAAACCAAACCCGAGGCATCGAAAACGCAGATTTCGACTGCTGAGATTATTCTATGCTCTTTTACTACTCTACTTAGGCCTGCAACTAGCGCCTCAGTTTAAGTTGCTCGCCTCAGCAACCCCAATTGATTCTGAATTTGATCTTTTACTTCTGGCTCCCTTGTCATTCTTTGTCTTGAGTTTGACATTCTTATTTACGAGGAAACATGTTTCTTGAAATAGCCTTAATTGTGTTTGGAGCTATCGGCCTTTTAACTCGCCGAAATCTCTTCGCCATTGGATTTTGTTTTCAGCTGATCTTCTTAGGGATTCTACTGCTACTAACCCAGTCGGCCAGCCTGAAAATCGCCTTAAGTCTCAGCTTCGTTTTTGGACTTTTCATGCTGCTCTTCGCTACCTTGATTATCTTTGTTTGGCGCAACAAGGGTACCTTGCATATTGATGAGGTGGAATCCTAGATGCGGTGGATTTATCTAATTTGGCTGGGCTTACCAACTGCACTCATCACAACAGCCCGATTTTTGATGAGACTAATTTTCTGGGGAGGTCTGCAGCGGATGCTTGTTCTCGTCGTTCTCAGCATATTCTTGATGGTGTTTTATGATACAGCCACTTGAATTAGTATTGCTATTCCCCTTAAGCGCTGCACTGCTTCTTTCTTTAGTGCCGCGGGATGATAGCCGAACACGACACAGCTTAGGTGTTTTATTCCAAGTAGCCTGGTTTATTACGCTGCTCTATCTCTATAAAACTCGAACAATTAATCTAGAAGAGTTTATCTTACTAGCCACTCAAAGCGCTGCTCTTATTTGGATTCGATTTAAGAAAAATGACTATTTGTTGCAAACTATCACCTGGCTCATCATGTCCCTGTCAGCTGCCAGCATACTGGCGATTAGTTTCCAACTGGCTTTACTATTTGCATTTTGCCAAGTGCTTCTCCTGCTCTTTGCCATTTTACAAACAGGGGGCCTGTACAAAGGAAGAACTGCCTATGAAAGCATCTTATTTTTCCTAAGCATCGACTTGGCAGCTTTTTTTGCTGTAATGCTTAATTATGAATGGCTTTATTGGATATTAATATTACCAGGCTTAGCACGCATCCTGTTCCCACTCGCCTCTCCTCATGCCAAAAACATCTTCTTCAACTGCCCAACAGAAGTCATGATCCTATTTCTAGCCACCACTGTCCCAGTTGGTTTATCTCTGCTCACACATGCCCCTTTGCCCCCATACCCTGAAATCCTTGGAACCATTGCGGCGGCCAGTGCCCTATTTGCTGCCGTTGTTTTTCTCATGGAAAAAAGTCGGCGACAACGCTCTGTGGTTTTATTCATGATCCAAAGCTCTCTCAGCGCAGCCCTTATTCTCAACGCTCAAATATTCGGCCTTTGGCTTTGCTTAATTGCCCTCTTAAACTCCATTTTATGGCTGTATCTCCTCGAGTGGCCAAGGGTTCGAATTTTCAACATACTCACAGCCACCATCATCATCTTCTGCTTGGCATATCTCTCATGATCACCACATTTCTTACACTGACTCTCTTTGCTTTCCTGTGCCTATTTCTAGAAAGTTTAGGCTCAAAAATTGGAAAACGAAAATCAGGAGAGCGAACCTACATACTGGCCATTGCTCTGGCAGGGTTACTTATCTCATCATTTCCACTATTTGGCGCAGCACAGTTAGCACACTTAAAGCTTAGCTTCGTCGCCTGCAGCATCAGCACCCTACTGGCTTTGTTTCTAGCCAATGCCCAGCTTCGACAAGCCCAAATTGAGTATGGCGAAGTCTACGCGTTAATTCTCGTCTGCCATGCACTCACCCTCTACTTGATCACAAGCCAAGATTTGCTGCAATTTATTCTACTCAGCGCTTTCGCCAACATGCTTTTGGTGGGGTTAAGTAGTTTTAGAAAAGATCACTCTCTCGTCACTGAAGTCGCACTAAAATATCTCATTATATCAATATTTTTATTTTGTCTTTTAAGTCTCTCACTGCTTTTCTTTGCGCACTCAAACCAAGTCGTCGCCCGCTCATTTCTTTGGGGTTCTTTATTGCTCTTTATTGGCTGCACGCCTTTTTTCAATATTCATGTCAAATACTTGGAAAAAGCACCTCCTTTTGCATCGACGCTTCTTATGAGTGTCACGCTAATTGGCGGAGGTTCTTTTATTGCCAACTTCGCCACTCAATATTTAAGTACAAATCTATTTCACTTTCTTCTCGTCTTTGCCTCGCTATCGCTTATTATCCCGCCTATTTTAGCCTTAGATCAGCAACGTATCGCCAAACTTGTTTCCTTCTTATGCATGGTTCAGGCTGGTATATTATTGCTCTTAAGTCTTTTTAAACTGGCATCGATTCAAGTGTTTTTCTTGCACTTGAGCTTAGCTATTCCTGGTACACTCGCCGGGATCCGATTTTGGAAGCATAGCCAAAAAAGCGGTTTTAATTGGGAAGATTACGCTGGAGCAGGTCGCAAGCACCCCCTCGTAGCGCTTGCCTGGCTTTATACTTTAAGTTCTCTAATTGGCGCACCACTTACATTGGGGTTTTGGTTATATTTAGAAATTGCCCAAGCAGCCATCGCCAATCAACTCGAGTGGATTCTGGCCTTAATTGGTATCGCCATTGTTTTAGGCATGTTTCCCATCGCACGCTTAGCTGTTTTTATGTTTGGAAAACCAACCCGTCATGCCATGATGCGACTACATAGACCCCAGCAATCCTTTTTGATTATTGCCTGCGCAGGAATAATCTTGGGAGCCAAAATCATTTGTTTCTGGCTACCTCAATATGATGCGGTTTCTGTTTTTAATCTTTGGCCTTTCACTTTCTAGCTTTGCCACCCCAGCTTGCAATGCTCTTGAGCTCGATCAAAACCTTCCCACCAAAAATTTTAAGCATACGCGCAATAGCATATTATCAATGTTAGCTGATTATCATCACACAGCGTCTGACACCCTCACAGTCGTTAACAGCCAAGCATTGGTTGAAGTAAAGTTTAGCTATGGAGCCTTGAGAAAAGATCTATTCGACGAGGATATCGAACTTTGGATCGACACCTGTTCAAACTCTCTAACAAAATTAGGGATTTTCAGAACTGACTCTGATGGCAGAATCAAAGTTGCTCTAGATACCAAAACGCTCCAATTAAGCGGCGCTTTCAAAATTTGGGCTCGAGTAACTGGCGATAACAGCTTCACCACGCTAATATTACGTGTCATGACCCCTGGGACCGAGCTCGTTGTCTTTGATATCGACGGCACTTTAACCTACTCCAACACGGATTCAAGCGTCCGCCCTGGAGCCGTCAACACAACACACGCAATACGCGACTCAGGCTTTGAAGTGCTTTATTTAAGTGGCCGCCACTATGTTTTGACCAATATCACCAAAAGACTTTTAAGAGACAACCAATTCGCACCTGGAACGCTCGTCGTCGGGCAATCTATTTCAGACATTTGGCCAAGCAACGGCCATGTAGGCGAATTCAAATTAAAATACCTTAACTATCTTAGAAGCCTTGGCATAAAAATCAAACAAGCTTACGGCAATGCCGAAAGCGATATCTATGCTTATTTGAGCGCTAAGATTCCCACTCAAAATATCTACATCATGGGCGAATATGGCGGCCAAAAAGACACACAAGCACTTGGGGAAGATTTCCTGAGCCACTTGGGGTTATTGGTCGCGGTGCGTGATTAAAAATGCAGGGATTTTTACCGCGAAGCGGTGTTCGAATATAGCCCCGGGCGCAAGCCCGGGGGAACGTGTGGCATGCTCTATTGAGTGCCGAAGGCACGGTTGAATATTAATTTCAGTCGTAGCTTCGCTACTGAGGACGGTTTTTTTTGACATTACCCCGCGCTACTGCGCGGGGCTATATTCGGCATCCGCTCCGCGGAAAGGATCGGTCATTTGCCCGATTGATATTCTCAATTCACATCATTTAGAGTAAAAAAATAGCACGGAATGATCTGTGTCTAAAATCAAGCCGGGCCCTGCTCCTTCAGAAAAATTTGCAGGGACACCGGCAGCCTACACGGCTGAGAACGTCATAAACTCTCGGCCCTTAACCGTCAATGTGAATTGGCTTAGGAGAGTTATGTCTGAAATTAAATTATCAACGAGAGCGAAATTGGTTTTTGAGTGGGTTGAAAACACCTGTCACCCTGGCGAAGGCCAGGGTCTAGATGCTGGCCTACGCCAGCATGACATTATGATTCGCCAACAAACATTGGCTGATAAATTTGGCTGTTCACGTCGAAGTATTTACAGAGCGCTTAAAGAATTAAAAGAGCAGGGGTACTTGGTTGAAACGAAGA
>JAESQZ010000037.1 GCA_016764955.1 Deltaproteobacteria bacterium
AGGGGCAGTGGTGAAGCAACAGGTGTCTCGATTGTTGCGATATAAACACCACGGAGATTTCTCATACCACAATCACATGCACGTATCTTTTGATGAAAAATATCTTCAATAAAAAAGAGGTTCACCGCTGCCCCTGCCGCTGACTTTCCCAGGACCGATCGGTCCTGCCACATGCCTATGCGCTATTTCAGCCATAACTTCGCTTCGATGGGTTGCAAAAAGTCGGCTGTTTGATCAAAAGCAACAAGAAGGAGCTTCGCTTTTGGCAGATATTTTGAATAACCTAAGCATCGAGTTGGAGGAAAATCAAAAAGAATTATTGATCAAACATTTTCGGGAAAATACAGATGCTGGAAAAGTGATGATTGATGAAACTGGAGATGTGAAAGACCTGTATGATCAATCGATTACAGCCTTAGACTTTATGATAGGTGATTTGGGGCATGTTCCAGAGCATATAAATGGCATGCTTTATCCCCTGGGGCTGGACCCGCTTGTTGAAAGGGCAGCAACCTATATGCTGATGAGAGATAGAGCTGCAATACCATCTTATATGAGGCGTTTTTTGGAAGCGATGCCAACAATTATAGAAAGAGTACAGGGTGTGGGAGGAGGCTCAGTTCAAGCAGGCGCAGTTAATCTAGCAACAGTTGCAGGAAGAGTTGCGGGGGATCCTTCGAATGCGTTGGAGGTTGTTTTCATGGCTTTGTTGGGAGATGCTACGCAACAAACTCCAGCTGCTGGAGGCGGTGCTGTGGGGAGCAGTAGGGGCTAAGCAACACCCTCATAATTCTTTGCTCCCAATCGATGCTCGGGGCAAATGGAAAGTGTTGACAAGGTTTCAATTTTGTACAATTAGATTTCCAATATGAATATTAGAAAGTATGCATTTTTAATCTTAACTCTTTCTTTTTCTACTCTTTTGCTGGCTGGGCAAATTGATGATGAATTTCAGACAGCTGCCCACTATGCTGGTTTGGGTACTTGGGATGGCGCTTATCAGGCCGAGAGGATCTATCTATCCATTATGGATAATAGGGGTGCTTCAAGTGAGCAGCGTGCATTTGCGAATATTTATCTGGCTACAATTTTAATCCGTAGAAGCCAGCCGATAGAAAGCAATACCCGTTACTTTGGAACGGCGCTTGGGCTTGCAAATCAAGTCCGTAATGTAGCTGCGGCTGAAGAAATTTATACTGCAATAATTGGCAGCCCTGGGGTACCTTCGGATGTTCTTGCTTGGGCGAATATAGAGTTGGCAAGACTCTTGCGCAATAACAGGCCTGAGCAACAGGAGCAACAACACGCAGGTGCTTATTCTGCGGCAGGCACGAGGCGGCAACGTGAGGATCAGGAAGACAGAAGTGGCGACGGGGACCAACGACAACATACATCTTCACGAGCTAGGCACCAAATGACAGAGCAGGAGAACCTTCAAGAAAGAGCCTCTGCTGTTAGCAGACTTAAAAATGCGGTTGAAAGAGGTGATCTAAAATTGATATTTGATTCACTTGTTAATTTGTTAAAAACCTACAGAGGTCGAAACATTTTGGATATACAAGTTCAATTGTTGAACCTTGAGAAAGCCATATCTGAATTGCTTAATTTTAATTCTGACTGGGATAGACGCAGGAACCAGTACTATATTATGAATCGGTTAAGGAGTATTGATGCGATATGGAGACACTTTGCCGAATCAAATGATTATCCATCTCAGGAGACAATTGAACCTGAAATCAATACTGTTTTAGAGCGGGTTCAAGCGTTTGTTGTGGAGAATGAAGGGCGTGCTAGACAGCAGCAGCAAGCTCCAGCTGCTGGAGGCGGTGCAGCGGCGAATCCTGGCGGACAACAGAACAATACCCAGACAAATGCTACTCAGGTTCATCAGGAATGTACAGGAGATACTTTTGCCAGTAATTCCCGTGGCACTGAGTTTTGCGCACAGTGAGCTTGAGATAAGCTGATTATGTAAGGTTCCTAATAGAAAAAGACATAAAACCCCCTTTCCCCCATTTCAGATTTCAGTTTTGATACGTAGCGACAAACAAACTTCAAAAAATGATTTTTAGGCCGTACTGGGAGTCTGGCCTTTCAAGATAATCAGGTTAAAAAAAGAGTATTTATCTGAAAAAATCGTTCTTGATTTTTGGTCCGAAGTTTTGAATGATTATGGATAATCGTGATTGCAGTGGAAGGGGCGGAGCTGCCACCAAAACACAACGTTCATTTTAACAAATGTAATATTGCTTGATACGCTAAATTTCTGCCGCGCCCCTTCCAGGGGCTTAAAATGTATCGTCGGTATTAACCCAGCCCTGTCGGGCTGGGCTGTGGCACCTTGGCCCACATCCGTGGGCAAAAACGAATCAAGCACGATGATATTCTGCAAGCAATGTCAATGAAAAGATGTGTGAAAAGATGTGATCAATCATGAGGCCCATTACTCGGATGACAAGAAGCCGCGATGTACGGCACCAAAAACCGCAGAAATATTACTGATGAAATCAGGTTAATTTCGACGGGCTAGACCTGAGCCCTCTGGGGCAGTAGTTCCGTCAGTTCGCTAGAACAACGGCTCCTGACTCCAATCCACGACTGGCACTATGGCATTTTGCCGGCGCGGGAGTGCTACTAACCTCCCACCTGTTAATCCCACATGTACTTTGCTTTTATGGCCGCTGGCTACAGCTTAGGCAGCGGCTTGTTCATATGGAGCGCCCTTCAAAATGGCCATAAAATAGGCCCAGCTTTCAAAGTCTTAAGCCTCATGCTGCTGGGCGCTCTGCTAGGCTCCAAGCTATTTCACGTGCTCTTTGAAGCTTATGGGCATATTGGGCCGGACGGCCAACTTATCCACAACACCTGGGAGCTTTTACAGGCAGACCCTTGGCATGCGCTCAGATTTGATGACCCAGGCTATGTCTTTTATGGTGGTCTCTTAGGCGCTCTTATATTAGCTTGGCGCTATCAAGATTTTAGCCTTCATGCAGTTAAAGGCCTTTCTTTAGGTTTGTGCATTGGCCGAATTGGCTGTTTTTTCACAGGCTGCTGCTACGGGATAGCCAATTTACCTGTGCAGCTCTACGAAGCAGGCTTCGCGCTGTGGCTGCTTTTTAAAGCCCAAAGCCTGGGAAACTGGCTTTGGGCTTATGCTATCTGGCGGTTTTTTATCGAGTTTTTACGCGCAGATAGCTCGCGAGGCATCTGGGCCTTAGGGCTTTCTAGCTCGCAGTGGATTTCGGCCATATTGTTAGCCCTGCTGGCCGGACGTGCCTTGACAAGAGCCTTGAAATCCAGTCAGATACACCAAACAAGGATTCAAGTATGACCTATGCGATTATTGAAGCCGCTGGAAAGCAGCACCGCGTTTCAGCCGGCGAAAAACTAAAATTGGACTTGTCCCGATCACTTAAAATCGGTGACTCAGTCACTTTTGACAAAGTCTTTATGATCGGCGGAGACAACCCACAAATCGGCACTCCAACCGTTGCTAAAGCCCAAGTAACCGCTCAAGTTACCAGCCTTGGTAAAGACAAAAAAGTACTGGTATTCAAGAAAAAGCGTCGCCAGGGCTATCAAAAAAGCCAAGGTCATCGCCAGCATCACGTTGAAGTTGTGATTAACGAGGTAAAAAATGGCTCATAAAAAAGGACAAGGTTCTACTCGTAACGGTCGCGATTCTAACCCTAAATATTTAGGCGTTAAGAAGTCAGATGGTACATCAGTACTCGCTGGCAATATTCTCGTTCGTCAACGTGGCACTCGCATTAAGCCTGGTAAAAACGTGGGTTGTGGTCGTGATCACACTTTGTTTGCACTTTCAAGCGGTGTCGTGAAGTTCGAGCGTGCCGCCCAAGAGCGTGTTTTCGCTAACGTCTACCCTCAAGTAGCTTAAAACTTATGAAGCGTATTGCGATTAACGGGTTCGGCCGCATTGGCCGAGTAGCATTTCGTATTATCAAAAACCGGTCGGATATCGAAGTCGTGGCTATCAATGATTTAAGCTCACCCGATCATCTAGCCTACTTATTGAAATATGACTCAGTCCATGGCCGGTTTCCTGGTAAGGTCGAGTTTAACGCAGAAGGCTTTGTAGTTGATGGCAAGTTAATTCATGTCAGCGCTGAGAAAGATCCGGCTAACTTGCCTTGGAAAAGCCTTGAGATCGATGTGGTCTTGGAGTCCACCGGCCACTTCCAATGCAAAGACAAGTCTTCTGTTCATTGCAAAGCTGGTGCTAAGAAAGTTTTGATCACAGCACCTACAAGTGGTGTCGCACCCGATGCAACAATCTGCTACGGCGTGAATAACCAGGTTTACAACCCATCAATGGAAGTAGTCTCAACTGCTTCTTGTACGACCAACTGCATCGCGCCTGTTGCTAAGATTTTGAACGACAGCTTTGGCATTGAAAAAGCTTCTGTCACGACTATTCACAGTTATACCAAGGATCAGCATCTATTGGACTCGGCTCATAAAGACAAGCGCCGTTCACGTGCTGCTGCCGTCTCGATGATCCCAACCACAACTGGCGCTGCTAAAGCGGTTGCTTTGGTTCTACCAGAGCTTGCTGGCAAGTTTGATGGCATGGCCATTAGAGTCCCAACTCCTAATGTCAGCTGCATTGATTTGGTCGCAGTTTTGAAAAAAAACACCAGCGTTGAAGAAGTAAACGCCAAATTTAAAGAAGCATCTCATGCTGTATTCAAAGGCATCTTGGGTTTTGAAGAAGACCCAGTGGTCTCTATCGACATGGTCGGCACCAATGAGTCTTCTATTGTAGACGCTGGCTGCACCCGTGTACTCGGTGGCAACATGGTTAAAATTATTTCTTGGTATGACAACGAGTGGGGCTTTGGAAACCGTGCGGTTGACTTGCTCTCAATGATGGCAAAGTCGTGCTGAACTCAATTAATGACCCGAAAATTGACTGGCTAGGCAAAAGAGTCTTACTCAGGCTCGACTTAAACGTGCCTCTAAACGCCGAAGGCGAAATTATAGACGATACGCGCATCAAAGCTTCACTAGAAACCACTCAATTTTTGCTCACCAAAGGCGCGCGGCTCATTATTGCAAGCCACTTAGGGCGCCCCAAAGGTAAAGTAAAGCCTGAACTTTCACTAGAGCCTGTCGCTAGGCGCCTGCAAGAGCTGCTCGATCGTGAGATTATTTTTGTACATGATTGCATTGGCGATGGCATCAAACGCCTCATTACAGAGCTAAAACCCGGCAATCTTTTGCTTTTAGAAAACTTGAGATTTCACTCAAGCGAAGAAAAAAACGAAGGAAATTTTGCCAAATTACTAGCTCAAAACATTGATGTTTATGTGAACGACGCCTTTGGCGCAGCACATAGGCCACATGCTTCTGTCGAAGGAATCACGCGTTATGTACCGATTAAATTAGCCGGCTTTTTAATGCAAAAAGAAGTCGAGAATTTAAATAACTTAATTCAAAACCCCAAAAGACCTTTTGTAGCGATTATCGGCGGCTCTAAAGTCAGCGATAAAATTGCAGCCATCGCGCCTTTGCTAGGCAGAATCGATACTTTGGTTATCGGCGGCGCCATGGCTTACACGTTTTTAAAAGCCCAAGGCAAAGAAATCGGCAACAGCCGTTTTGAAGAAAACCGCCTACAAGTGGCTGCTGCGTTACTTAAAAAAGCTTCCGACAACCAAGTCGAAGTGATTTTACCTAAAGATCACGTTGTCGTTAGTGAGTTTTCAAAAGACGCTCCAACTCGAATTGTTAAAAAACTAGAAGAAGGCGATGTTGGTATTGATATAGGGCCCGAGACTCTTAGTGCTTGCGAACGAGCGATTCACTTTGCCAAAACGATTTTTTGGAATGGCCCCGTTGGTGTTTACGAATGGGAATCTGGTGTTCAAAATACTCTAGGAATAGCCAAGGCCGTGGCTGAAAGCGAAGCCTTTAGCGTTGTCGGCGGCGGTGACTCAATCGCTGCGCTTCACCAAGCTGATGTTTATGACAAAATCTCCTACGTCTCCACCGGTGGCGGCGCTTGTTTAGAATTCCTGCAAGGGATCGAGCTGCCTGGCGTTAAGCCGTTAATTAAGCGGTAACCTCACCGCCCCGAATGATCCAAACTCACTAGACAATTATAACAACGATGATAGCTTGTCGTCATATGCATATTTCAAAATTTTTTTCGATTGTTGCTGCAACTTTTTTATTTTTCCCAGGTCACATTTTGGCAGGTGATGGCGGCGTGCGCGTTCATGCGCCAGGTATTTTAAGTGCTGGCATTATCGCAACCCAAGCGATTACACACAAATGGAAAAATTGGTTTAAGCCTACTGAAATAGATTCCAAAAAATATCATCTCGCATCTCAAAAATATGCTCATAAAAATCTAAAAATAACTTCTGATGAGGATAACTCCTGGCTAGGCTCGCCGAGTGCAATACTCAAAACACTTGATGATAACCAAGATGATTTGCTCATGGACCAGCAGGCTAATAATTTTGACTGGGAAGAGTTTGAGCATCTCAAACAACTTGATGAACAAGGCAACTATTTTTCCATCAAAGAACTTAATCGTTTGGCATTTCTTTATGCACTCAAAAAAAACCTGATCGAATATTTTGGAGATATCTTTGAACAGCATCCACCTACTAAACCATCCACCACCCAAGCTCCTGATCAATCTGATGGACCAAGTATATTTAGGGCTCCTACTGCTGGTGATGGCGCTGCTGCCGCATCCTCTTCTGGAGCACAGTCACAAGAAAATGATCTCAAGGTACCGTTTATTCAATTGTTGCGTACTAAACTCACAGACGACAACCAACAAGCTATTATCATGATTGGTGAACAGAGACCCCGTTTTTCATACCTTGAGGCACTACTAACAGGTGTTCAAGAGAATCTTCTCACCAAGCACCCAGAAGTAAATTTGAATATATCTAATAAAATTAAGCAAGATCAAACTAAGATTGAAGAGATATGGAAGGCTATTTTAGATGATTATCCACTACAGCAGATCTGCAAACAGTGGGATGATGTACAGCTGTTGTTTGCAGCAGGCCTAACTGCTGCGCAACTCATTGAGTTTGGATTCACCGGTCCCCAGCTGAAAAGAGCTGGTCTTTCTGCTTGGAACCTCCGCCACCATGGTGTTGAAATCAAAGAGTTTAGCCCATACCCAAAAGATGAGTTGAGCTTATTGGGCATCACCTTGAATGATTTCTTTCAAGCGGGCGTCCCTATCCATGAGCTCGTACAATATGGGCATAACTTAGATGATCTCTTGTCTGCAGGATATACACCTCAAATGTTTGATCTTTCTCCATCCGTACTGAGACATCAACTGCAAGGCTTTACCGTAACGCAACTCAGGGAGAAAGGATTTGACTGGCTTACACTGGCGGGCGTCTATGATGGTCAGCAGCTGCACGACGCTGGCTTTAGATTCCAAGATTTAAACGACGTAGACAAAGTTACCATTGGGCTAAGAGCTCACTATTCTTTGCGTTATCTAACAGAGACGGTTGGTATTACAATTCAGCAGCTAAGACATGCTGGCGCTTCTATACGGGCATTCCGGCATGAAGCATTCACTGCTCGCGAACTGCTTGATGGTGGGTTTACAAAGAACGAATGCATGTATAGCGGATACACTCAACATGAAATTGATTCTGGTACATGGAGATGCGTAATTCAGTAGTGTTTGGATCCTGATCCGCGAACTCAGGTTATTAGGTGGCCCACATTGTCATCCTGTCGAATGCTTCAGTTTGGGATAAATCTCGGCAATTCTTTCGAAGTCTCGATCTGAATGAAGCAGTATCGAATTATGTTCCATAGCAATCTGCGCAATTAGGCAATCTAATGTACTTCGAATGGTAACTCCTTTCTGCCGACAATCAAAATATATCTTCGCCGCCAATTTATATGTTTTGATCTCATCTTGTGGGCTTAGAAAGAGCTGAGTTGAAAAATACTTTTCCAGACGTTTGAATTCCAATTCCAAATTCGAACCCTGCAAAATTTCTTGGTAAATAATCCCAGTAATCGCCACTGGCACGGAACGTTTAAGCGCCTCAGTCAAAAAATTAACCGCCTGAGTTTCACTCCCACGCAAAAAATCAATCCAAACTGAGGTGTCTACTAAGTACATTATTGGCCAGCATCCCGAGAACGCATATTTTTATAGTCATAATCGTCACGGATCTTTAGCTGACCCGCTAAATCCAACAAATTAAGCCGCCGGTGATTCTGCACAAGCTCACGTAACGCAGTTTCAATCAATTCGCGCTTGGTTTTCACGGGTACATACGAAAAGGCTTCTTTGACCAACTGATCATTCAAAACAATATTGGTTCGCATAAATACACCTCCACATACACATTATAGTGTGTATAGCGCTAAAATGCAACCTAGAGTCGATATTGTCATACCAGCGAAGGCTGGCATGACAATCACGTGCCTTTCTTATCTACCCGAATGATCCAAATCCACGAAGCGCGTAATATTGCTGAAGAACTTGAGTTCAAATTGCCCGGTTGGGCCGTTACGATTTTTAGCAATGATAATTTCGGCAATTCCCAGCTTATCTTCGGGCGTTTTATCGCGCAGGTAATATTCTTCACGATATAAAAACGCAATCACGTCAGCATCCTGCTCAATGGCACCTGATTCACGCAAATCCGACATAACCGGGCGTTTGTCCGGGCGCGATTCCAGTGAACGATTCAACTGTGATAAAGCAATCACCGGCACATCTAGTTCTTTCGCCAGTGCTTTTAATGAGCGTGAAATTTCAGATATTTCCGTCGCTCTGTTTTCTGAGCTACCAGCAATACTCATTAGCTGTAAATAATCGATGATAATCATATCAAGGCCATGCTCACGTTTTAGCCGACGCGAACGCGCGCGAATATCGGTCGGTGAAGGCGATGCAGCATCATCGATAAATATTTTCGCCTCAGACAATAACGACACGGCTGAAGTCAACCGTGGCCAATCACTTTCCTGCAATTTGCCGGTACGAATGCTTTTCTGATCAATGCGCCCCAACGATGACATCATGCGCATCGCAATCTGGTCGCCGGGCATTTCCAAACTGAAGATCGCGACACTTTTCTTGGCTTTAATGGCTGCATGTTCTGCCAAATTCATGGCAAAACTGGTTTTACCCATGGACGGCCGGCCGGCAATGATAATTAGATCAGAACCCTGCAGCCCACCCGTTTTATCGTCGAAATCAGCATAACCTGTTGGAATACCAGTAATAGGGTTATCACTTTCAAACAGAGCATGTATGCGA
>JAESQZ010000038.1 GCA_016764955.1 Deltaproteobacteria bacterium
GGCCGGGATGACAATATGGGTGCCCTGGGTGACAGCCAAGTTACGCCAAAGTGACTTTTGAGTCCAAATACACATCTTGATTACTATTCAAGAGCTTAATGCCTTCTTCTCGGCTCTTTTGGAAAGCTTTTCGGCCTGAAATCACACCCATACCGCCCGCGCGTTTGTTAATCACAGCCGTTAAGACAGCCTGCTTCAAATCATCTTTGCCAGATGGGCCACCTGAATTAATCAACCCTGCTCTACCCATATAGCAATTAGCCACTTGATAACGCGTCATATCAATTGGATGGTCTGTGCAAAGCGTCCCATCATAAACGAGCTTTGAAGTTTTACCGAAGTTAATCGCCGTATAACCACCATTATTTTCAGGCAATTTCTGCTTAATAATATCGGCCTCAATAGTCACCCCAAGATGGTTCGCTTGGCCTGTTAAATCAGCTGCAGCTTGATAATCAACGCCATCTTTTTTGAAGTCGTTGTTACGCACATAGCACCATAAAACCGTAAACATGCCCAGTTCGTGAGCCGCTGCAAACAAGTGACTAATCTCCTGCAACTGCCTGCGAGAATCTGGCGAGCCCCAATAAATCGTTGCGCCTACAGCCACACAGCCCATTTCGAAAGCGCGTTCAGCCGTCGTAAAGCAGATTTGGTCAGGGTGGTTTGGGTAAGAGAGAAGCTCATTGTGATTCACTTTAAGCATCATGGGAATCTTATGAGCATATTTTCTAGCCACAGAACCTAAAACACCATAAGTCGTCGCCACACAATTGCAGCCGCCTTCTATAGCCAGTTCTAAAATATTGGCCGGGTCAAAATAATCGGGGTTTGGTGCAAAAGAAGCTGCTGCTGAATGCTCGATCCCTTGGTCAACAGGCAAAATACTTAAATAGCCCGTGCCCGCCAAACGCCCATGATTATAGACCGTTGCTAAATTACGTAAAACCGCTGGGGATCTGTCTGATTGACTTACAACCCGATCAATAAAATCCGGCCCAGGTGTATGAAGCCTGTTTTTGGAAATGGTTTTACATTCGTAAGTGAGGAGATTTGCGTCTGAGCCAAGGATTTCTTCAAGTTGTTTCATGAAGAAAACATGTAACGCACACGAGTGTATACACGCAAGGGGCGTTATAGCACCATACCGTCATCCCGGGCTCGCGTGCCCTATAGGGTATGACCCGGGATCCAGAAAAACTAGACCCCGGCTCGGAGGCCGGGGTGACATAGACCCTGGCCTTCGCCAGGGTGACATTTGAGGATTATCGTTTCGAGTATTGGAAACGCTTACGTGCACCAGCACGGCCGTATTTCTTACGCTCAACCATACGAGAGTCACGCGTCAAGAAACCACCCTTCTTTAAGATGCCACGATACCCACCAGAATCGAGTTCACTCAAAGCCCTGGAAATACCATGACGCACTGCGTCAGCCTGGCCTGAAAGACCACCGCCCTTTACAGTCGCATTCACATCAAAGCGACTCATGGTATCACTTGCTTCAAACGGTTGTTTCACCATCATTTGAAGCACTTCACGACCAAAGTAATGGTCTAGTGAGCGTCCATTAACAGTAATCACACCACTACCAGGCTTCAACCACACTCTGGCAGAAGCGACTTTACGACGACCGGTTGCATAAAACTGAGCTGACATTATTTAGCCCCCTTCTGAAATTCGATTGTTTTAGGTTGCTGAGCCGCATGAGGATGCTCTGATCCAGCATAAACCTTGAGTTTTGCAAGCATTTGGCGCCCCAAAGGACCTTTGGGAAGCATGCCCTTCACAGCAGCCATCATCACACGCTCTGGGTGCCTGTCACGCTGAACAGCTGGGGATTTGGAACGGATACCGCCTATGAACCCCGTATAGCTCCAATACCGCTTATCTTGCTCTTTTTTACCGGTAAATCTGGCCTTTTCAGCATTCACCACCACCACAAAATCACCTATATCTAGGTGTGGGGTGTAGGTAGCTTTGTGCTTACCCTTCAAAATGGTTGCTATTCGGGTGGCCAGGCGCCCTACCACCGCGTCGGCGGCATCGGCAATAAACCACTCACGGCTGATTGCCTTTCCTGAAATATTGGTCGTCTTCATTCATTTTCCTTCTAACACCTATCGTAAGTGCACTACGGAGAAAGAGATTTGAGCTTTTATGCTAAAATCCGTTTCCTCAAGTTTTTAGTGTATGAAAACTGCCTGCTTGCGTGAAGTTTGTCAAGTCAGGATCCAGAAAAACTAGACCCCGGCTCGGAGGCCGGGGTGACAGTTAAGGGTGAAGTTAAAATTCCCAGCTAGCGCCAGTATTGAGGTCTAGACCCCAGCTATGCTCGTTGCTAAAGCTAGCGACTCTAGGCTTCAAATTAATCACTAATTTGGTCGAACCAATCGGAATTTCAACGCCAACGTTCAATTGAGCGCCAACCGCACTCTTCCAAACACTCTTATCAGCATTAGCAACGGTAGGTAGGGTCTTGTTATAACGATTGGTAGTTTGCCCCAATTCGATAGCTGGGAACCAATAAAGTACTGTACCACCTTCAAAAACAACCCCCATCGGAATACCAATTACAACTGGAATAAAGCTATTGAACGCACCCTTGCTATCCCAAGGCCCCAGACTTCTTGTCACAACCTGACCATCAATATTAGATGTATCAGTTACTGCTGTCTTGATATCTGCATCAGTAGCACCTGGATAGTTGTCAGTATAGTTGTAACCCACTTGAGCTTGGAGACCTGCGTAGAACATATCGCTGATCATGCCCAAGTAACGAACCATCACATCAGCACCAAACATCGCACCATAGCGCTTCAGGTGTGTGCCAGCTCTATCTGCCGGCGTATCACTACCAAAAAACATACCATAAGGAGACTGAACACCGCCATGGAGTCCAAAACCCACATCCAAACCAAAACCTACATTGTAGATCAATGCAGTTTGGAGCTGGAGATTCATCAAGCCAACCTGTCCATTCGGTGTAAATGGCCCAGCCTTACCACCGCTAAACAAGTTAGCGTTAGAAAGCCCTACAAAGAAGTACAATGGCTCGTCTTCACTGCTTGGGGTTGGGATAAAGTCCGTTGGGGACGAGTTAAACTGAGCTGCAGCAGGCACTGCAAATACACCTACAAACAGCGCTACGACTATTTTATTTACTAATTTTTTCATCATATGCTCCTCTCGGCAATAGAGTGCCGCTTCCCATAAGACTACGACAACATAAAATTGTATTTCAAGCGAATTTAAAGTTTTTTTATATCTATTTTTAGCGTTAACCGCAAGTGTTTGTTTTTATAATGTTTTACCAGTTGGCTCTCATGCCAGCTTTTAAACCAAATTGTTCAGACTCTCCCGAATTAACCTCCAAAACATAGCGCGAAGGCACATCCACACCTAGTAGCTTGACCGAACCCGGGACTGCATCTTTCACAACTCCCACAATTTTCTTTTCAGAATTCATGAAAATCATATCTAAGGGGATCAAAGTGTCCTTCATCCAAAAATAGTGCTTCGACTCATCTGGAAAGATAAAAAGCATGCCTGTGCCTGGTTCCAGGGTTTTTCGATGCATTAAACCCTTTTTTAGTTCTTCCGTCGTCTTGGCTAACTCAACTTGCAAAGAAACAGGCTTTTCTCCGCCGTCAAAAGAAATTCGAACAGCTGAAGGACTGCAAGCAACCAACAAAGAATACACCAACAAAAGGCAGGTCCTTATGAACATGACTCCATATCGTAGCGCACCTTCCTCAACCGAACAAGGTTGGCCCAAAGGAATTTCCTATATCGTCGGCAATGAAGGCTGCGAACGCTTCAGCTACTACGGCATGAGTGCGATTCTTTACGTCTATATTATCGCGCTACAAGGCTCGGGTGATTATGCCACTTCCGTTGTGCATTTATTTATCTCTGGCGTTTATGCCTTTCCACTGATTGGTGCCGTGATTGCTGACCGCCTACTTGGAAAATATCACACGATTTTGTGGTTCTCGCTCGTCTACTGCCTTGGACATTTGGTTTTGTCTCTCACAGAGGGCTCTATGAGTGGCCTGTATTTCGGGCTGTCTTTGATCGCTTTAGGCGCTGGTGGTATTAAGCCTTGCGTATCAGCTCATGTCGGCGATCAGTTTGGAAAATCTAATTGGCGTTTAATTCCAAAAGTTTACCAAGTTTTTTACTTCATCATTAACTTTGGTTCGTTCTTTGCAACTTTGCTTATCCCAGTCATACGAAGCTATTTTGGATGGAGCGTGGCTTTTGCCATTCCCGGTGTTTTGATGTTTGTAGCTACGGGGGTTTTCTGGATGGGCCGAAATAAGTTTGTTCATGTGCCCCCTCAGCCTGGTGGACATTTGGGTCTTCTCGATGCGACCAGCTCGATTTTCTTATTTGCAAGCGTGGGTTCTTTAGCCTTTACAGCTAGTCTATCCACTCCCATTGCCATTGCGGTATCGATGGCCTGTTTGATGATCGGGTTGGTGCTATTTCAAGTCCGGCAATCGAAAGTACGAGATGATGGATTTTTAGCTGTATCGCTGGCAGCCATTTCAGATTGGTTTAGGCGACTTTTTCTACGCATATCTCAATGGGGTTTGCTGTTTTCAGCAACCAGCTCGTCAGGCGGCTCTCAAGGCCATGGAGCCCCAAAGCCCCGCTCTACTTTAAGAGATCAATTCAGCACAGAAGCCATTGACGGCGCCTCAGCGATTGTACGTATTTTGAGCATTTTCTTATTCGTCAGTATATTTTGGGCACTTTTTGATCAACATGGCTCCTCTTGGATTCGCCAAGCTAAAATGATGAACCTCAATGTTCTAGGCTTTGAGTTAATGCCGTCACAAATTCAAGGCATCAATCCAATTTTGGTCATGATCTTAATCCCACTTATGTCTTATATGTTTGGCCATATCAAACCACTGCTGCGCATGTCTGTTGGCATGATTATTGCAAGTTTCTCATTCGTTGTGGTCGCATTGATTCAGGCTCAACTCGATCAAGGTGCTCAACTTAATGTGGTTTGGCAACTTTTGCCTTATATTTTGATTACAGTTGCTGAAGTGCTTGTTTCGGTTACTGGTTTGGAGTTTGCTTATACGCAGGCACCTAAACGCATGAAATCAACCGTGATGGGCTTCTGGCTATTAAGCGTTGCTTTTGGAAATATCCTTGTTGCATTTACAGCACGCTTTGCAGGGTTGCCGCTTGTAGACTTCTTCTGGGTATTCGCAGGTCTCATGGCTATCGCTGCAGGCCTATTTGCTCTTCGTGCACGTTATTATGTGCCGCAGGACTATCCGCAACATTGAACACTGTTGTCATGCTGGCGGAGGCCAGCATCTCTCCATTGGAAACTAGACCCTGGCCTTCGCCAGGGTGACTATGCCTCAAAACTTTAAGGGCCTGCACAACGCCTTCCACGTTGTGCACCCTCACCCATGCTGCACCCTGCTGGACAGCCTTAAGCACAGCGCCAACTGTTCCAAAATCACGCTCAGCGGCGTTAGAAACGCCTGTTAATTCACCAATAAAGCGCTTCCGGCTTGGACCAACCATCACTGGCCCCAAAGTCTTGA
>JAESQZ010000039.1 GCA_016764955.1 Deltaproteobacteria bacterium
ATAGCGAAGAAGAAGTTGAAAGAGCTGGAGTGATGCGTTATGAGTAGTGCGTTATGAGTATGAAGTAGTGAAAATTGTTAATTGTAATTTGTTAAATGTGAATTGACTAAGCTAATCCACTGCATCGTAAAATAAAACTGCGGTTGTAATTCCTACAAACATGCCAATTGCGCTTCCAATCAAGGCTCCTTTTAATCTCATTTTTTTGGCTGCTTTTTGATATCCTTTCCAATAGTCCGCATTATCCAAATGTTTTTTATCAGAAACTATATATTTATTAATGTTGGCTGAAAATGCTCCTGAAAAAATTGCAAATCCTAAAGGAAAGAGAGCACCTACAAGGGATCCAGAAATTATTGCACATCCGGCAGCTTCACCTGCTATTGCACCTACCATTCCTGTTAAAAATGAACTACTGTAACCCAATAAATAAGCACCGTAATAGGTCATTGGTGCATTGTAATACTCTATTGCATCAGTCATTCCAAGATTATAGAGTTCATTGTCAAAAGCTGTAGTATCTAAATTACTTTCAAAGAAATATTCCAATTGGTTTAATTCATACAATTCCTGATTCAATTTATGCTCATCTAAATGGAATAGCAATCTCAGTTCCCCAGCCATAGAGCAGACAGGTAAACAAATGATAATTAGATTTAATAGAATGTAACGGTTCACAGTTTAAAATTGGAAACTTGAAATTTGTATTATCATTTTTTTGCACTGTTGATAAATGCATTCAACTTTGGAACAAGTTTCTCATGAACTGTTTGGTAAATTATAAACCTCTAATTCGTAAACTCTTTTCGTTTGTTCCTAATTTCAAATCTCCAATTTCAGTATTCTGTGAACGCTTACAAAAGAATTTTACCCATAGAACTGGTCCGATATCAGAGCCACCAGGGATCCCGGCCTAATGTTTCTACAGCTAATAGCGTAGCGCCTACTGTTCCAGCAACAACTCCAACCAATACCCCCATTAACCTGTTTGTATTTTTTCTTTTTTTAGCTATTTTCATATATCCCCTCATGTACTCTTCATCGTTCATGTAATCTTCATTAGGAAAAAGAAAAATAGGCACGTTGGAGTCTTTTTTTGATGTTATCCCAACAAATACCGGAGGGAATATTGACATTATCAAACTAGTAGGAATTGCACAACAAGCATCATCAGCAACAATTGCCATCGCATACCCTGCAGTGAATGGGAAAATACTCCCCACTAAAAATCCAGAAAAAAAATCCAAAGGATAATGGTAATAGATCTTTGCATCTTCTATTCCCAACAAATACATTTTACCGTATTCTCGGTTTAACTTAATAGTATCCCCATTAAGAATTGCGTTTTCGAGTTGGACCAACTGGGCCATCTCTTTATCCAGTTTGGAATTGTTTAAGTAAAACAATGACTGATTATGAGCGTGCACCCAAATAGATGATATTAAAACAGCTATGGTTATAATTGCTTTCAAAATAAAAATTCAATCTAGACTTACTACCACAAAATAGGTGAGTCTGATGCAACTAACAAAATAAAGCCCGTTACACCTACAAAATAACCAACCCAACTCCCAATTCTGGCAATTCGTACCCGAATCTTTTTTGCTTTATATTCATATCCTTTATAATAGTCAGGATGATCATTGAATTCTCTAGTAACAACAGAATCCTTAATCGTATTTACAGGCAAATCTTTAACATAGAATGAATAACAAATTACGGGAAATAAATTCAGTACAGCCGCACAAAATATTGCTGCTTCATAGTTTTGTGAACCACATCCATAAATTGCTGAGATAGTTGGAATAAACCCACTCGCAATTATTCCCGAAATAAAAACATTTGAATTACCATAAAATAACTTAGCATCTTCCTGTCCAAGATGAAAGTAGGCAGAATCTATTATTGCCAACTTATCTTCTTTTGATCCATTTGCTAGTACATCAAATAAATAAGAGGTTGATTCCAGTTCTCTTTCTATTAATAACTCTAACTCTTTTAATTCAGCTAGTTCCTGTGTTAGTTTAGTGTAATCAAGAGTAAATAGTTCCGTGTAATAGGAATTTCCTGCTTGTATTTTTACTGATAACAGCACTGAAACACTTAGATAAAAGATAACTGCAACCAATACATATGGTTTAATAATTACCACAATTCTTCAAGAATATAGCTTGTTATGGCTGTTGCACCAATTGTTCCAACAACTATACCCATCATAACACCAATTATTTTGTTGCGCTGTTTCTTCTTCATTACTTGTGCTCTATAACCTCTCATATAGGAATAATTACTTGTTAATTGCTGTTCAGGAAATAAATACAACGGAATATCCTTGTTCATACTTCCTGTGCTTGCATACAAAAATATTGGAGGAATAACACTAATCAATAAACTTGTAATAGGTGCACAACACACTTCTTGTGTCACTATTCCTGCGCTAAAACCAATTAGAAAAGGAGCAACCCCTCCCAACAAAAAACCTGATAAGAAATCAAATGGATACTGGTAGTACAAGGTTGCATCTTCTATCCCTTTTAAATATAATGCTCTATCAACAATAGAATCCTGTTGATTATTATTGCTACTTACTTTAAATTCTAATTGAGTTAATTCATCTAATTCTTTTTCAAGTTTTGCTTCATCGTAATAAAATAAAGAAGTTTCTTCAACTGTTTCACAATAAGAGCATATTGAAAAAAACAGAAAGAGAATCAGCAAATTTCTTGTCATAAATATCTCATCATAAAAAAAGGGATTGATCGCCCAATCTCACATAAACCTAAAATATGAAATAATACATCAGCGCAATCACGCTTAACAAACCACTCAATGCGCAACCCACAAGAGCCATTTCATTGGCTGAGGTCATACCAACGGTACCCTTCATACCTAGCAATTCTTTCTTTTTAGTCTTAAAGGTAAGTGGATCTAATGCGAGCAATGATAGTGCTTGAATTCGATCAGATTTATATGTTCTTTTCGTTTGGGATAGAACCCTATAATCTTGGAGATCAAGAGCGAGAGTATTATATCCTAGATTTATTCCAACATTATGTGTAGTACTCCTATCAGATTGATTCGTTCGTTCTTTCATTATGATGGGATAAGGAATTAATAGCAATGCTGCATATTTAATGTTATGATTTAATATGATAGAATCCATAACAGGGCCAGATACAATTCTGTATTCAAAAGGATATAGTTTACTCAACGTATCAGGGGTGTCCATACCATCAATAAGGTCCAGTTCATTAATTAATAGAATCTTTGAACTTAATTGATTAAACCCTTTTTCCAAATCCGGAGCGTTATCATCAAGCTGCGATTCAAGATAACTACCCGTTTGCAAAGCAGCTATTTTGAAGTCTGCTTCATTAGGAGAACCACTTCGCATATCTAGACGCGGACTTGATCTGAGTCCATTCTTATGCCACAGTTCAAATCGACATATGCCACTTAAACTAACAGTCAATTTTTGTGTAGCTGCTGACCATTCATATGGCGACATGAATATCTTATTTTCTTTATTATTAAATGACCAATCATATGGTACCATTAATTTCTTCACTTTCTTAACGTATCCTTTAGTATTCCAATAAACTTCTCTCATAAGAATTGCAGGGTTGTTATAAACAACTAAAACTCCTGCAAAATTTTCTGGAAATCCAGTAGACAATATTTCAAGATAGTTTGTGAAATTTATA
>JAESQZ010000040.1 GCA_016764955.1 Deltaproteobacteria bacterium
TTCTAGCCTTTCTGAAACCTGCATCTTGAGGTGGAACGGGTATATAAGGATTGTTAAATGAAAATAAACCTGTTTTTGCTAGCCACGATTTTCTCAATGATTATTGTAAACGTGAATGCAGATGAATTAAAGCCGTTCACCAGTGACGGTTGCTCATCGTTTCCTGATGGCACTTTCAAGCAAAGACAGCTCTGGCTGAGTTGTTGCGAAGTACACGATAGGGCTATTGGCAAGGGGGTAGTGCAGCACAGAGACTTCAAGCTGACCAGACTCTGGCAGAATGCGTCGCCCAGGTGGGAGAGCCCAAAGTAGCAAAACTAATGTTAGCGGGGGTGCGAGTAGGTGGCTCACCTAAATGGCCGACCAGTTTTCGCTGGGGATACGGCTGGAGTTTTCCAAGAAGTTATGGCGAACTGAATGATGATGAAAAACAGCAGGTTATTGTTCGATGGGAGGAATATTTAGTGTCTACTCAAGTTCAAAAAAGTCAATAGTTGGTGAAATTTTTAACAGGTGTTAAACATAAAAAACCCGCACTCAATAGCGCGGGTTTTTTTATCGTTGGTTTAACTTAATCAAACGAGTACTGAGCTTTCACATACCAGAATCCACCATTAAATCCATAAGGTGAAGTCACTGGATATTGAGCGCCAACAATGCCTGAAAAAGGATTGTTGTCTGGGAACTTATCAAACAAGTTCTGAGCGCCTAATGCTAATCGCAAGTCTTCGCTGATATTGTAAGCCACTTCCGCATCAACCGTGACAGCCGCATCTTCATTGATTGGCAGACTTCCCGCATCCAGGTGAGCTTCAAAATAATCACCGAAGTAGTTTACCCGGAAAAAGGTATCCCAATCACCTTGACTATGCGCGACGGTAAAAGTGAATTTATCTTCCGGTAAATTCTCTTCTAACTGTTTGATGCGAGTATCATTGATGATAGCAGGGTTGAACGCATCCACTTCGGTGGTGGTGTGATTGTAAGCAAAATTAAACTTGGTATCGGTCCCTGCCACTATTTCGGCGGTGTAACTGATAACCAAATCCAATCCTTCTGTGGTAGTGTCAAAATCATTGGTAAAGAATTTAACACTGGTGAAGTTAGCCGCATCTCGAACACCTTGTGCCAAAAGCGCGTCAATATCCGCTTGTGATACCGGTAGATCAGAGGTTTGTGCGATACGATCGGTGACTTCAATGTGGAAGAAATCCGCAGTAATAAACAGACCGCTTTCATTTTCATACACAAATCCAAAACTAACACTCTCAGAATCTTCCGGTTGTAACTGTTTACCACCCAAACGAACCGAAATCGGGTTAGTCGGCGGTAAGGTCGCCTGATCCACTAATCGTAAGCTGGAATCAAAGGCGGTCGTTACGTTGGTCACGTTGGATTGACCAATGGTCGGTGCACGGAAACCGGTACTCACCCCACCACGGATCGAGAAGGTATCACTGACCGAATAAATACCACTTAACTTAAAGTTGGTGGTGGTACCAAAATCACTGAAGTCTTCATAACGCAATGCAAAGTCAACTAACAAATCGTCGGTAAATTCATGCTCGACATCAAAATAAGCACTCACGTTATGACGACTGAAGGAGCCTTGTGAACGAGTAGAGAAACCATTAAAACCGTTGGAGCCCGAACTAAAGCCTTGGGTCGCCAATGGTCCAATTTCAAAAGAAGCCGCATCACCGGCACCAATTTCAAAGGTATCTTGTCGCCATTCCACACCCCAAGCAAGGGTGGTCACATCCAGCGGTTTAACAAAATCCGCATTCACCGCTTTTTCTCGCTGGGTATATTTACCCGCCTTAAAGCTGGTTGGCGTGTTGGCGCCCAAGGATGCGTTAACGGTATTGTTAATTTGGAACTCGGTGGCGTTTTCGCCGAGATAAGCACTGATATCGTAGCTGATGTCATTGCCAAATACGCCCCGCGAACCGGCTGTGATAGAAACATCCACCACCTGACCACCAAAGAAGGGGGTAAATCCGCCCGGGAACATCAGATTAAACGCAAAACAACCACCCGCTGTAGCACCTGGCAAGGAAGCAAGCGCGCCGGCATCAGGCACATTGTTGTTCACTCGAACCACCGGACAGGCTGAATTGTCTAGCGCACCTGGTGTCATATCGCCGACCAAAATGGTCGGGGTTAAGATGGGATCGCCATTGGCATCAAGGCCAGCGCCATCATCAACACCAGGTCCGCCAAATACGCCACCGCGGGTATTCGGGTTACGGAAGAAGAAACCCCCTTCAACGGTCCGTTCGGCCCAGTTGGCAAACATATAAACTTCTTTTTCACCGCCTAAGTCGAGACCGGTATTGACCCAGACTTTAAAGTCGTCATTCACTTCCGGGGTCCCCCAAACTTGGGCGGCCGGGGTGCGGACGGCGGTATTACCGGCAGCAATCAACGCCAGCGCATCATCTCGTTGGACACTTCGGCTGGTCGGATCTTGCTCTTTCCATTCGAAACTGAAATTGGCAAAACCAGCGTCGGTTAACGGCACACCATAGTTGGCCGAATACTGCACCGTCTGACCGTCACCTTCATAAAATTCGCCGTATTTCACTTCAAACATGCCGCCATCGGGGGAATCTTTTAAGACAAAGTTAATCACCCCGGCAATCGCATCTGAGCCGTATTGTGCGGCCGCGCCATCTCGTAATATTTCAACTTGCTTAAGCGCAATGGAGGGAATAACCGAGACGTCAGGACCTTGTGAACCATCCGAAATACCGCCACCTAAAAAAGCGATAACCGATGCACGATGACGTCGCTTGCCGTTAACCAGAATGTGAGTGTTATCCGGTGGTAATCCACGAAGGTTGGCTGGACGGATAAGGGTCGCTGCATCTGAGATGGGTTGAGCATTGACGTTGAAGGAGGGGACTACACTCGCCAGCATAGACAACATATCTTGGGCACCGCTTTTCATAAACTCATCACCCGAAATGACATCCACAGGAACGGGAGAATCACCGACTGAGCGAGGTGCAGCTCGAGAACCAATGACGACCATCACTTGCGTGTCGTCGTCATCATCTGTAGCTTCATCTGCAGCGTATACGGGAGTTGAAGCAAAAGCGACTCCCATCGCCAAGATAAGGCTTTTTACCTTAAATTGATTTGTCATGTTTTAATATCCTATCTCGATAGTTAGTTCTTGTTGTTATAAAAAGTCGGGAGATGGAGATCACCTTACTTTCATTAAAACCTCCGAAAGAATAAATACCTTCGGGCTGGAGTTTGAACTCGTCACTCCCTCCAATTGCATTTTAACTAATAGAAACAGCTCCAGTATTTCGAAATAATATCAATACTTAATCCAAAGCACTAAAATATTCAATCCATGACCTCTCTGCAGGATGGAATCTCCAGAACAGAGTTTTTATCTAATTCATCAGCCTGATAGTATTGTGCTAAATAAAACCAGCAGCTAAGACAGTATAAATCACTGATTTGACCACTAAAACAAGCATTTCTCTCCCAAAATACAGAAATCGAAGCCATTATAATCATTATTGCAATCGCGGTACTATTGGAGTAGTACCCTAAACATCAGAAACCCGCTATATAAAATAAAAACTATTTCTTATTAATATCCCGCGATCTGGGGAAAAGCTCCTGCTGCTTAGCAGATTTTTAGAACTAATTCGAACGGATTTGACTTAATCAAACCTATATTGCGTTTTTATATACCAGAAACCACCGTTAAATCCAAAAGGCGAAGTGGACGGGAACTTGGCCCCATCAACACCAGAAAACTCGTTTTCATCCGGGTATTTGTCAAACAAGTTTTGCGCCCCCATTGCTAACCTGATGTTTTCAGAGATGTTGTAAGTGACTTCGACATCCACAGTAATAGCGGCATCTGCGTTTATGGGCAGATCTCCTGAGTCCTGATGCGCCTCGAAATAATCTCCATAATAATTCACTCGCAAGAAGATATCCCAATTGCTATGTGAATGTGCAATAGTAAAGGTAGCTCGATCTGTTGGCAAATTCTGTTCTAATTGTTTAACTCGAGTTTCACTGATAATGTCAGGGTCAAAATCATCAACTTGAGTGGTTGTATGGTTATATGCAAGGTTAAATTTGGTATCGGTTCCTGCTAGAATTTCTGCAGTATAACTGACAACTAAATCAATACCTTCAGTGGTCGTATCAAAATCATTAGTAAAAAATTTAATACTATTGAAGTTAGTTGCATCGGTAACGCCTTGAGCCAAAAGCTCCTCTCTATCGCTGTCCGACAATCTAAAACTTGAGGTCTGAGCGATACGATCTGTTACTTCAATACGGTAGAGATCCACTGTTACAAACAAACTGTCATCATTTTCATACACCAATCCAAAAGAAACACTCTCAGAATTTTCAGGTTGTAGAGGTTTACCGCCCAATTGGACTGAAATAGGATTAGTCGGCGGTAGTGTTGCTTGATCGACTAGTCCAA
>JAESQZ010000041.1 GCA_016764955.1 Deltaproteobacteria bacterium
GAAGCGCCATAACTATCAACTTCGTCAGTACGACAGCATTTGGTTGAGCCACCTGTTAAAACGGCGCAAATATATGATTGGCCCGATGAAGTGTCCTGAATAGAACCTTGCCATTCTGCAGGTATTGGTATTTCTTTTGCTGAGTTGTAGTGATTTTCTTCGTCAAAGCACTGTGCTGTTTGATCTAGGAAAATAATGCATACAGATACGACGCCCTCACTGATTAGTGTTGATATTGTGTGGGCGTTGTTTAGGTTTGGTACTTCCTCCCATTGTGTGTTGCCTTGGTATAAATCTTTTTTATGTAGAGCGTTTGTGTTTTTGTCGATTACCCACAGGGTGCTGCTTGTGATTCCAAAATCTTTAACTGAGCCATGAACATGTGAAGGGGTAGGGGAAGGCTGTATATGATGCCAACAGTATAAATCTCCAGAAACTGTTTGCGCACAAAAATCAAAATAGCTGGCTTTAATAGACTCAACAGGGCCAATATCAGAAAGGCTTCCCAAGACCTTTTTACCAAAGTCCCAGTAAATAATATTTCGATTTTTTTTAGTTACAGCATAAAGAACTTGGTTTCCTATCTCGATATTGGTGACCGGGCCTATTTTTTCTTTAGGTGGCAGGCTTTTCTCGTTGTGTTTTATTGTCCAGCATTCAAGCATGCTTTGCTTGTCGATAGCACATGAATAAAGCCGGTTAATGGCTAATCGTTGGAAATTGTTGACCTTAAAATTTTTGGTTTCTTCTTGCTTTTCTTTTTTCTCACTACGCTTTTTGGCTTCTTGGCTCAAGCGTTCTTTGGCCCAGGGGGTGATTTGTGACGCGTCGATGTTGTCTTTAAGAACATTGTCATAAGCTTGGCTAGCGATGAGCTTTTGGGAGTCAATCTGTGACTCGCTTTCCAAAATAGGGTTAATGGCCTTGTTATTCTCAGCGCCGTCTATCATGCACAGCAAGTGGTCATCGTTGATAATTCGATGCTCCAACAACGTGGCTGTTAAGGCCAAGTAGTTGTCGGTTGGGGTGGGCTCAGCGAATGCTGTGATGCTGATTAATAATGCAAGTATGTATTTCATAAAAAGTGTAATTTTTTCTTTTAAGAGGATTCTAAAATTTAGGTGGGTTAAGTACTCCATATCCATTGTGTATTCCTTGGCATTCAACCGAACCATCAATATGAAGGGCGCATGCAAAATTCCATCCTATACCGACTGAAATATATTCACCTTGAAAGTTGAGATCTGGATGTTTAAGATCGGTGAGTGTCGATCCTGATTGAGCTGAGTTGGGATCTAGGCAAGAAATTCGACCAGACAAGTGTAGCAAACAGACGGCAAACTCGGAAGATGAAATGGTTTCAACATCTTCAAAATCGAAAATATGACCAACCAGTGTGCATCTGACGGAGTTTTCCCCGCTATTTTTTAGGCAGTAGTCATCTCTTACAGAGTGGCCTGTGAAACTAATAAATTCTGCACTGTTGAAATTTGGATATTTTGCCTGGCTGCTACATCTACTACCAGGTCGTGGTGTGAGTAACTGAATGCAGTATGGGTGGTGGGATGAATCATTATATTGCTTTGCGAGGAAGGCTTTTTTATCGTACCTACTTACGGTCGAGTACTCTGATACAGGCATCAGACCTCCATTGTAGTGCCACCAACAGATAATATCTTTGTTTTTTTGTTCTAAGCAGCTGTGTATTTTTCCGGGAAAAACGTTTGTGATGGGCGATGTGAAGTTGGGCAATTTAATTTTATCGTATTCTCGCCCCCAGCCTTTAATGAGTCCGTCAGGGGAGATTGCCATGGTGTATTCAGGGCCTGGGAAAATGGCTTGAACAGGTCCTAGGTTTTCTGGGACGGCCAGCTGATACAGATGATTATTCCCCCAACATAGTACTTCTTCTGCTCGGCTCATTACGCAAGCATGATTATCTCCTACAGCAAGCCTATGGTGTTTATTTTTCCAAACGAGCCGAGATTCCTCTTGCTTCTCCCTCTTTTCGTCACGCTCTTTCGCTTCTTGCTTTAAGCATTCTTTGGCCCAAGGGGTGATTTGGGTGGCCTCGATGTGGTCTTTGAGAACATTGTCATAAGCTTGGCGTGCAATTTGTTTTTGGGAGTCGATTTGTGACTCGGTTTCCAAAATAGGGTTCATCGCTTTGCCTTTTTCAGCGCCGTCAATCATGCGCAGCAGATGCTCGTCATCTATAGTGTGCAGCTCGAGTAACTTGGCTGTTAATGCTAGGTAGTTGTCCGTTGGGGTAGTGTCAGCGAATGCAGTGATGCTGAGTAATATTGGTAAGATGTATTTCATTATAAACTCCAAAAATTAAGGGCAGCCCAAGGGGCCCATTCCAGCGGCGTGGCACAAGTAATGTTTGAACTCAGTTTGTTCGTTTTGACTGAGTTCAGAAAAACGGATTCCAGTAATCTTTTCAGAATGATTAAAAATATCATCTGAAATTCGAGATTTGAGATTTAAAGTTTTATCGTTGTCGAGCACTCGAATGTAACCGGTTTTTCGCAAATCTTGAATCCAGGTTTCAAGTGGGCGTTCAGTGGATTCAGGTCGATTCCAAGATAGGGTTTCAAGTGAATATAAATGCTGGCTGGGCTGTGTGTACTTGTGGCTAATTTGAACTTGGCTGACAAACTGAGCTAATTGTTTGGCTGCATCTCGGAGTCTTAGTTCGGTGCTTGGTGGCAAATCACGAGCGTTCTTATCAGTATAGATTTCACCAGGTTTAGAGCCTGCTAATGGCGCTTCAGCTTTTCGAAGTAATTCGCTCATTTTGTTGTGATCAAAATGTCTGTAAAAACCTTGTTCGATGCCAACTTTTTGAGATTCTTGAACAAACTTGATGAGTTCATCATTGGTGCTTCCAATTGCCACAAACATGATTTGGAGCGGCGTGCTTCTGTCGATAGCATTGCGTGCTTCTGATAGAGCAGGGATATCTAAGTCTGACATTCCATCGGTCATCAACACAATATTGGCTGCAGCTAAAGGCTCGCCAGAGCGACGTTCGGCATCGGCAATTAAGGCCATGGCTTGGATAAGCGCTTTTTGGATATCTGTGCCGCCGCTGTCATGATCTAATTTGCGTTGATAGTCGTTAAGAATTTCCAGGGCTTCTGCAGTGTTGGTAACTTTTTTAGGCTCTCCTACTTCATGGTGAAAAGGTACCAGTACTACCTGGTGTCGGTGGGCGCCACTAGGGGATAAGTCGCTGATGGCTCGGGCGGTAAAAGCTGAAATAAGTCCTGCTTGGAATTTAAGTGGGTCGCCTGACATGCTGCCAGAGACATCATAAAGAACAACCGTAATACGCTCAGCGTCATCTTTGCCAAAACCAGTAGGCACTTGTAAGCGTTGGCGGTGTACTTGTGAGTAAGCAGTGCCTTCACGCCAGTTTTGCTCGTGGCTTTTGCCTGGCTGGCCTAAGGCGGCTCGCAGCAAATCAACTGGCTTTTGCACAGGCAGTAATTCACGACCGACTGGTTTATTGCTGTCGCGTTGCCAGGTCATAACTTCTTCGTACTCAGGCCTTGGGGTTGAGTTTAAAACAAAGTCAGTGAGTGGCATTAAAAGGCTCAAAAGCTTTAAATCATTCATAGAACCACTTTTAAGTAAGCGCGCTACTTCACGAGTTGCTTGGTTAAGGCCAACTTGGTTTAAGTTATGTTTTTGACTTAAAAGCGTATGGATAATCCAAGGCAGCGAGTTATAAAACTCAGCAACCATGGCGATGTCTTGAGAGTCCAGGGGAGCTAAGCCATAGATTTCACGTTGAGCGGCAGTTAAGCTGGCAATGAGTTCACTAGGGGCAGGGCCATCTAAGAGTTGCCCGTAGCCTTTTAGGGCTTCAGTTAGGCGATAAAGATCGTTGTAGGTCTTGGCGAGATCACGCGTTTGGAGTTGGGCTATGATTTCATCTAGCCAAACTTTAAGCGGTGGGTGTCGTTTTTCATGAATCACCAGCTGCTCCTGAATTAAGCTTCTAAGCTCAGCATTAGAGCTCAAAAATTGTTTGGCTTGATCGAGTTTTTCAAAAATCGTGTTGCCGTCGAGCGTTGGATCTAGAATTAGCTTGGCTAACACACGGATAAATCGCTCGCGTAGAGGGCTTCTATCTTCGGAAGGATCCAGTTCAAGTGAGCCAAGCGTTAGTTGATTAGCCAGCTCTTCTGAGTCCATCTGTGGGTCAGCGCTATTAGTGGAATTGCTATCGGTTGAATTACTGTCGGTGGAATTCGAGTCGGTTTCGTTTCCAGCCCCATCTTGCTTGTCTTGTTCAGGTGGCTCATCAGATTGCGGCTGATCATCTAAGCTTCTATCTGAAAACTCATCTTTCTCGCCTTCTCCTTTTTTATCTTCTTTCTTGTCTTTTTTAACAGGGGTTGGGTCAAAGACTTGCCATTTGCCGTCGATATAGGCCTCTACCCAAGTATGCGCATCGCCAGGTTGGACTAGATAACTTTTTTGGTCTTTGCCAGAGCCATGCTTTTTGCCTCTAAAACCAGAAACGGGTCGAGCAGGGATTTGATAGACATCTCTTAAAATGCCGACCATGAGATACGCTGCCATATCGCACTGAAATGCACCGGAATTTAAAGCATCAACAGGATCTGTCTCGGGTTTAGGGCCAACGCTATAAAGATATTTAAGGGCGATATGATTTTGGATGGCTTTAGCAGTTTGAAGATCGCTGCCAAATTCTTTGTTGAGTAATTCGTTCCGAATTAAGGCTGGGAATTCAGACTTTGAAAAACCAACAGGTCGTATATAAATTTCTCGAACCATTGGGCTCAAGGTAGACGATTGAACTTCACGCACTGGAATGCTTATAGAGTCGAGTGGTTTTGTTGTGGTGAGTATATAAAGACCTTTGGCGTCACGCGTGATTTCAGCGCGGGTGTCTTCGGGCTGCAGTGGTTCAAAGCCGGCTGGTATGAATAGTTTGATGCTTGTTTGGCCTAAAGTATGAATTATTAGTGTTTTACCTGTAAGTTGATACTTGGATGGTTTGGGTAAGGCTATAAGCCAATCGATGCTCTTAAACGGGTGTGCCGCATGTCTCACAACCTCGGCATAACTGCGTTGACCGAAGTAGGGCGTGGCAAAGTTAGCTTCAGCTAAAATCACCTGATCTTCTTTTTTACCAGGTTGTTTGTCGCCTGTTTCTTTGGTGCTTGGTTTATAGTCTTCTGGCAACTCAGGATGCTGAGGCGGTTGTTTTTGTTGCTCTTGCTCTTCTTGCTTGGTGTTCTCGTCTTCAGCAGGTTTGCCATCTCTATCAACAGTTTGAGTGGGTAACTCAAAGCGTGCGAGATAATCTCGAAGATAAGCAAGCGCAAGCCAGTTAGACTGCTTTTCAATGTGCTTATAGCCGCTAGAGCTAATCACTTTTTGAGCATCATCGAGAACATGACTAACTAGAGCCGTGTCTAACTCTTGGGACTGCGCATGAAAGTGAATCAGCGCATCGCTAACAAGAGCTAGTGGCGTATTCTCACCACGAGCTTTTTTGAGGTCTTTGAAAATGCGATGCCCGCTCTCGAGGTTATAAGCTTCGATGAAGGGGTCTACAAAGGGAAACAAATCCGCTTCATAGGTCTTCATGAGCGCATGAACCTGCTGAATAGGCTTATTATCAGCCAGCACGCTACTGGCTGCGAGCATTAATGCAAGAACAGCGATTCTCATAAGAGCTACTCCTTAGAGGGCATAACTAAAAGTTCGAAGTCTTTAGACTCTGCTAATGAGCTGGTAAATGGCGCGAGATTAGCAGAAATCTTTTGGATATCGGTGATTCGCTTCAAATAAGCAGCTTTAAAACGCTCTTGCTCTGCAGCAATATTTTGGAGCATTTTTGACTCGCGCGCATCTCTGGCAGACTCAGCAGAAAGCTTAGTCCCAAATTGAAGTTCTAGTTTGCCATCATCGTTTTTGAACAAAGAGGCTTTACCCATGCTTGGAGTGGTGGCAATTAAATAGATTCGCCAAAGGGAAGTTGGCCCTAAGTTAATTTGTTTTTGGGTCATTTTTTCAAGATCTTCATTGTTAGCCCAGGGTGACAATAAGAAGTCGACCATGGCAGACATCTGAACCGACTCTGGGATTTGGCCACGCAAACGCTCGGTCCAGTCACAAGAAGGGAAGTACACAAATGGCTCGTTGTAACGATCTTTTTGATGTTTAAGCTCAGAGTCGCGCACTGCTTCGTTGGTACACTTTCTTAAATCGTTGGCTAGCTCGTTATAGGCAGTTAAGAATTCTGGTGTTTTGACGAACAAAACTCGTGAAAAACGGCGCAGGTTTTCCCAGTTAACGATGTCGGGTTTTTCATGAGTGGTTTCATTGCAAGCGTTTAACGCCTCGCAGCGTAATTTCTTGTCGCGTCTGGCATCGAGTTCTGCTTGCGAATTGGGATCTAGCCAGTTGTATACGAAGCCCTTAAATTGAAAACGATTGAGCAAAGCAGGGGCTGTTGTACGTTGACCAGACTCTAGGAACTGCTGAAAGATTTCAGGCAAAATGGCGTTACTGGTCGCGAACACGCTCTCGGTCTTGACCTTAATTGTTTCTCCACCGGCCATGACTTCACGTTCGTTTAAAAGGCTTAAAAGTGTTGCCAAGACAGCTGGGTTTCCTTTTTCGATTTCGTCCAAGAGGCCGACTCTAAAATTAGCTAAACTGGTTGCTGTATTAAGGATATATTTACCTTGTTTGGCAGCTTCAAAATCCTGGCCTCCAATCAAAGCTTGCTCGCCCATCATTTGGTGCATTTGGAGCTTAAAAGTAACTTCTGCTTCGCCTGAAAATAGCCAATTTACAAAGGCTGACTTAGCACCACCTGGGGGCCCATAAAGGAACATATTGGATTTAAGCATTCGAGCCACTGTGGCAGCATGGTGGATATTGCCTAAGCCCTTGAATTCAAGCTCAAAAAGCCTATCGCGCTGTCTCAAAGCATCACGGGCTGCTTTGAGCTCTGTAAGACCATGTTCTGTAAGTTCTTGATATTCAAGGCCTTTGTGTTTGAAGAGAGGGGTTTCAGCAAACACAGATGAACAGATAATAGATAAGGTTAATAGATATTTAAGCATTTGGTTATATTATGTTATTTAGCCACCCTGTCAAGCGGGCATTATATGAGTGAGAAAAAGGGTGTTAAAGGCTTTGGGCCAGAAGATAGCCCGCTTAAAGTAGGCTACTTTGGTAAAAATAGGCACTTGTTTGTATTACAAGAATAAGCTCGAGATGCTGCTACTCGTATGAACTCGCCTAATGGCTTCGCCGATTAAAGAGGAACATGAAACAGCTCGGATTTTGGAACACTTTTCCAAGTATGAGTTTAGCTTAATGGTGTCTGTGACGACGACTTCTTTGAGTGGGGAAGCTTCAATCAAAGAGACGGCGTCGTTAGAAAAGACAGCGTGCGTTGCGTAGGCAAAGACTTCTTTAGCACCGGCTTTAACGAGTGCTGCA
>JAESQZ010000042.1 GCA_016764955.1 Deltaproteobacteria bacterium
CGACTTAAACACTGGCGTTATTAGTGAATTCCCAGAACTCCAAGGCGTTATTGGAGCTCATTACGCAGAAAAATCAGGCGAAAAACCAGAAGTTTGCGAAGCCATCAAAGAGCAATACTGGCCGCGCTTCGCAAGCGATCAGACGCCTAAATCTCAGCTAGGCGCCATCTTAAGCATGGCAGATAAGCTTACTACTTTGCACCGCCGTAAACTTCCCAAAGGCAGCTCCGACCCCTATGGATTGCGCAGAGCAGCAATCGGTCTGACCAACATCGTGCTTGACCACCAGCTTAATTTAAACTTCGCTGAGCTTATTGAAAACCAAGATATCTTGGACTTCGTAATGACCAGAGCCCGCGGTGTCTTCTTAGAAAAGCACCCCGTTTTAGTAGTAGACGCCACCCAAAAAGCTGCGCAGCACGATCTATGCCAATGGCAAGCGCTTATCCAAGCCCTTGAGCAGTTTGATTATGCCAACGTTTCAGCAGTCTTTAAGCGCGTTCACAATATTGTGTCGAAAGCCAATGGCTTTACTCAGGGCGATTTCAGCTTTTTGAAAAAGCCTAGCGAAACGGCTTTGCTCAAAGCAGTCCAAGCTGTGCCCGCTAGTGAAAACTACACCCAAATGCTTGATCAGCTAGGCAATTTGAAGCCCCTTTTAGATAGCTTTTTTGATGATGTGATGGTCATGGCAGATGACCCAAACTTGCGAAATGCCAGGCTCAGCCTTTTAGCTCAAGTCCAGCAAAAAGCCGCCTGGGTGGCAGATTTTTCGAAGTTGCATGTGTAGATTACCCACTTGCAGTAGCTCCAGAACCATGCTCTAGTCCGAGGTCTTATGCGCGAATATGAAAGCATTTATGTCTTAAACCCAGAAGTAACCGATGCTAAGGCTCGGGATTTCATGATCAAAATGAAAGATCTTGTGAACCGCGAAGGTGGCAAGAGCATCAAAGTTGACTGCTGGGGTCGCAGGAAATTAGCCTGGGAACGCAATAAATATCAACGTGGGATCTACGTAAACCACCGTTACCTAGGTAATCCAGGTTTGGTCGCAGAGTATCAACGAACGCTCGATATTGATGAGTCCGTTTTGTTGCGTCAAAGTGTCTTGTTGAAGAAAGACGTTGATGCTTCTTCTCAAGAAGAGCAAGCTGATCAGCTTGAAATCCCTGTGGTCCGTGAACGGCGTGAATCTCAGCGTTTTCACCAAGAGCAGGAGGGGTCTAGTGACGCACCTGCTGTCGTGAAACAAGAGCAAAGCGAGGAGCTATAATCCATGGCAGCCCACACTAATGTTATTTTGTCACGTGATGTCCGTAATCTTGGGCACATTGGCGAAGTAGTCCGCGTTCGCCCCGGCTATGCTCGCAACTATCTTTTCCCTAAGTTCTTGGCCCTGCCTGCCTTAGGGGCAGCTGGCAAGCAGCTTGAACACCAGAAAAAGCTCATTGAGCACAGGCGTCAAAAGCTTAAGGTGGCTTCTGAAGGTTTGGCTACAACCCTAGCTGAAACTCAGATCACTTTGACTGCCAAATCAGGTGAGCAAGGCAAGCTCTTTGGTTCTATTGGAACCAGAGACATTGAAAAAGGCCTTATTGAAGCTGGCTATGATATTTCTCACCGGGATATCAAGCTAGAACAGCCGATTAAGACCCTTGGCCTTCACTCTGTTGAGATTCGCTTAGAAGCTGATGTTAAAGGTGCCGTCAACGTTGTAGTAGTACCTGAAGTCGTCGTTGAAGAGCAGCCTAAACCTGCTGCTATCGGTGAAGATGAGCCTAAATCAGAAGCTGAGTGAGGCCCAAAAGGCTCAACCTGGCTTTCAAGCGCTTGGCTTTAAAAAAAGAGCCAAGCTTTTAAAAAAAGCCGGGTTTGCACTCTTAAAACGCTTCTCAGAGTCAGCTGAACTTTGTGAGCTCGAAGCTTATAAGCCCTATCCTGAAATTCTACTTTCTGAAGCCATTGGGCCTTTGCAGTACATCAAAGACTGGATCAAAGTCGCAAAGCCCTTTTTAAAGCCACAGCCTGTGCCTATTCCGGCTATGGCTTTCCCTAGAAAAAAGGCCACCCGAACCCAAGTCCCTAGAGGCGTTGTAGGCATTATCACGCCTTTCAATTACCCATTCGGCAACTTCTTCAAACCCGTTTTCGCAGCGCTCTTATGCGGCAACAGCGTGATCATTAAGCCCAGCGAACACACCCCTAAAACAGCTGATTGGTTTGTAAACATCATGAATCAATTTTTGCCAGAGGGCGTTTTGCAGCTTCATCATGGTGCAGGCGAAGCTGGCGAAGAGCTGATTTTATCTGGAATTGATGCTGTGACTTTTACCGGCTCGTTTCAAACTGGCCAAAAAGTCGCTCAATTGGCTGCCGGACAGATGATCCCCTGCAGCTTTGAGCTGGGTGGCAAAGATGCCGCTTTAGTACTTTCGGACTGCGATCTCGATCGAACATCAGCCGGCATCTTACACTGGGCTTTTCATAACGCAGGCCAATCCTGTGGCGCGATTGATCGCGTTTACGTAGAGTCTGAAATCGCAGATAATTTAGTTCTAAAGCTTTCAAAAGCCGGTGCTCAGTTAGGTGGCATGGTAAACCGAGTGGTGCCACTCAAGCACAATCAAGTTCTTCAAGAGCTTTTACAAGACGCCATCCAAAAAGGCGCTGTTTTAACCACACCAACAGATGCTCCGGTGGCAATACTAGATCATTGCAATCACAGCATGCGCATCATGAAAGAGCCTACTTTCGGACCTCTACTTCCCATCATGAGGGTTGAGAATGCCGAAGAGGCAATGCAATGGGTCAACGATTGTGATTATGGACTATGTGGTTCTGTTTGGTCTGAAGATATCAAGCGCGCCACTAAGCTCGCTGAAAGCTTTCAGGTTGGCACAGCTTATGTAAACAATCATTCGTTTACTGGAGCTATCCCGGCTGCTCCGTGGACTGGCGTTAAGCAAAGTGGTTATGGCATCGCTAACAGCGAATTCTCGCTGGCTCACTACACCAGGCCCTTTACAGTAGTTATTGATAGGAAGCGCTCAGCAGACGCTTGGTGGTTCCCAATGAATCGTGTTGCGGCCAAACTCGGCGAATGCCTGGCCAAAGCTCAACTGGGAAATATTAAAGCTGCACTCCAAATTCCGTTTTTAATTTCTAAGCGTCAAAAACAAGTCTTAGATTTTATAAGAACCCCCAAAAGCTTGTTTGGCTTTGAAGCCCGCTGGGGGCAAGCTATTATGGAATCTTTGGTAATTGACCCGAATAATTCGAAGCTCCAAGCGGTTGAAAACCAGCAAGCAGAAGAATTCATGCACGATTTGTATTTTCACATACCTCAGCCTGGCAAAATTGGATTACGAGCGGCTATTTGGATGATTGGACTTGCACCCATTTGGAAACGCAAAGCTTTAAGAAGCATTGCTGGCATTAAGCCCGAGCTAAGGCTTAAAATCTTGGAGGAGATTTATGAAAGTCCTTCCTACATTCAACGCCAACTCGCAATGTTCATGAAGCTCAACGGCTCTTTTTTGCACACCAGCACAACACGCTTTCATCAGGCACTCAAAGATGCATCCAGACCATCCGCATAAACTTCCCACTGGCTCTCACATCGATGGCCAAACGGTTTACAAGCCAGGTGAAGAAAGCGCTGATTTTATTATCATTGGATCTGGAGCAGCCGGCGGCACAGCCGCACAATTTCTAACGGAACAAGGCTTTTCAGTAATTATTTTAGAAGAAGGCCCTTATGTGCCTACCCATAAGTTTGGAGTCGATGTTTACCCAGGCATGAAGTCCCTTTTTCGCGATATAGGATCACAGGCGGCTCAAGGCAAAGCCATTTTTCCTATTTTGCAAGGGCGTTGTGTCGGTGGCAGCACAACTATTAATTCGGCCATCGCTTGGCGCGCACCAGAGTCGGTTTATGAAACCTGGCAACAAGATTTTGGCATTGATTTTAGTCACGCAGATCTTGAACCTCACTTTGATTATTTAGACAAAGCATTAACAGTAAAACCCGTCGAGGACTGCACCTTAGGACAACATAATAATTTGTTTGGCCTGGCCGCTAATCGAATGGGCATGCAATCTCAGCGCACTAGGCGTTATGATTCAGGCTGCGAGGCCAGTGCCAGCTGCTTAACCGGCTGTAGAAGTGGCAAGAAAATGGCCATGAACATCGCGTTCATTCCCCAAGCGCTACACAAAGGCGCCAGGCTTTACAGCAATACCAAAGCCCTCAAGATTTCTAAAGGCCCCAAAGTTCATACAGAACACACGGTCTTTTATGCCAAGCGTGGCATAATTTTGGCTGCTAGTGCCATTCAAACCCCTGGTATTTTAAAACGAAGCGGCCTGCGCAACAAAGCCTTGGGTCGCTACTTTCAAATACATCCTGCCAGTTCACTGGTTGGCTATTTCGATCGTGATATCTCCATGCAAACAGGCGCGACCCAGGGCTATAATAGCATTCACTTTTTAGATTCTCATCGTTTTAAGCTAGAAGTATTATCTCTCCCTCCTGAGTTAATCACCACCCGGCTACCCCTTTTAGGCCCTCAACTTAGTCAAAAAATGTTGGAGTATAAACAGCTCTTAAACTGGGCTGTCATACTTAAAGCGGGGGCCCATGGCACTGTAAAACAGCGTTTTGGAAAAGATTGGATTTCCTACACCCTAACACCTGCAGACATGAACTCATTGAGGCAAGCTTATAAAACTTTAAGCGAAATGATGTTTGCCGTCGGCGCCAAAGAAGTTTTGCCTTGTGTGTATGGCATGCCCATTTTGCGCTCAGCAGATGATTTAAAGCTTTGGGATAACGCCTCGATAGACCCAAAAGCCTACAGCCTCGTGTCCTCTCATCTTTTTGGCACAACTCGCATGGGCCCTCATAAAAAATCTAGCGTCGTCGTTTTAAACTTCCAAGTCCACGGCATGGATAAAGTCTATGTGCTAGACAGCAGCATTTTCCCGACCAATATTGGTGTAAACCCCCAGCACACCATCATGGCTGTAGCGCGCTTGGGCACTAGTAGGTTGGTTTGATAGGGCGGCATAAGCCTATTTGATCTGCCATCACCTAACGCTTATAACTTTTATCTCAGTGTCAAAGTAGCAGTCGTTTCGGGTTGCACGTATCGTGCTCAAGATGTGTTGATGCAGTGTTTTAGGAGTTAGCCAAAACCGCACCCAAGATGATAG
>JAESQZ010000043.1 GCA_016764955.1 Deltaproteobacteria bacterium
CGGTACACTTGCGGTTCGAGAGCGTGTGATTTATTTCGAATACGCCACTTCGTTTCTCAATACCAAGCTTGAGCTATCGCCTTTTAAACTACCTCTTCGCTCAGGCGTGTTTAGATGTGCAGACAGAGTATTCGATGGGATATGGGGTGTGTTTAACGATAGCCTGCCAGACGGCTGGGGCAGGTTGCTGCTCGACAGAAAGTTGATGAGTCTGGGAAAAAGTCCCAAAGATCTAACGCCTCTGGATCGGCTCAGCTATGTAGGCACCCGCGGCATGGGGGCCCTTTCTTACGAGCCAGATATCAGCGATCAAAAATCATTGCTGCAAACCGATTTGGATCAAATAGCCGGTGAGTGTTATCGATTTCAAAACGACGGTGAGGAGACATTTATCGATGAGCTTCTGACTCTAAACGGCTCTTCAGCTGGCGCGAGACCTAAAATATTAATTCGTTTAGACTCTGGGGAAGACTGGCTCATTAAATTTCGTTCTTCATCAGACTTAAAAGACGCGGGTTCAATTGAATATGCCTACCATTTAATGGCAATAGAAGCTGGGCTTCAAGTCCCAAAAGCCAGGCTTTTTGAGTCCAAAACCTGCTCGGGATATTTTGGCGTTAAACGCTTTGACCACATAAACGACCAGGTGATTCATATGCATACCGCGAGTGGATTATTGCATGCTGACTATCGAATCCCTAGTTTGGATTATGAAACTTTAATGAAAGCGACTGCCTGGTTAACGAAGGATGTACGAGAGTGTGAGAAACTCTTTCGTATCGCTGTGTTTAATGTGATGGCCTATAACCGAGATGATCATACTAAAAACTTTTCGTTTTTGATGGATGCAAACGGAAGCTGGTCTTTAGCGCCTGCCTACGATTTGACATTTTCCGCAGGCCCAATGGGAGAGCATTGCGCCACGGTGATGGGAGAAGGCAAGAAACCAACTCAAGCTCACCTGTTACGTTTGGCCAAGGTGGCGCAAATTACAGACACCAAAGCATCGGAGATTATTGAGCAGACACAAAATTCGATTTCAAAATGGGCTGAATTTGCCCAAGCAGCTGGAGTGACTGCTGGTTCACTTAGGCTGATTAGTTCTAAATTATTATCGAGTCAATAGGACTGGATCCCGGCTCAAGGCCGGGATGACAACCACTCTCCCATTATCATTGCCATCTGGCCAGCTTTGCACTAGATTCCAGGGCTTATGTCAGACATTAGTTCTATTAGCATTGCGGAAGAGCTGCGCACTTCTTTTCGTGATTACTCAATGAGCGTGATTGTTGGGCGGGCACTGCCCGACGTCAGAGACGGCCTCAAGCCTGTACATCGCCGTATTTTATACGCCATGTTTTCAGAAGGACTTTTGTCTTCCAAAAAGTTCAGCAAGTGCGCCGGTGTCGTCGGTGAAGTGCTTAAAAAATATCACCCACACGGTGATATGCCCGTTTACGAAGCCTTGGTTCGTATGGCTCAGCCATGGAACATGCGCGAGTTACTTATCGACGGCCAAGGTAATTTTGGCAGCGTGGATGGCGACCCAGCAGCTGCCTATCGTTATACGGAAGCAAGGCTTTCTAAAATTGCTGAAGAGCTTTTAAGAGACATCGAAAAAAACACCGTCGATTTCATCCCAAACTTTGATGGCACTGTTAAAGAGCCTGTTGTTCTGCCAAGCCGGGTGCCCAATTTATTAGTAAACGGCTCCGAAGGCATTGCTGTAGCCATGGCCACAAAATGCCCGCCGCATAACTTGGGCGAAGTTGTTACTGCTCTTCTCGCTTTAATTGCTGAAAAACATGAAGACGGCCCAGAAGTCGACGCACAAGCGTTGTTTCAAATGGTCCCAGGGCCAGACTTCCCAACCGGCGGATTCATTTGCGGCACCAGTGGCTATCAGTCTGCTATCAAAACAGGCCGTGGCTCCGTGATTATGCGCGGCAAAGCCAAAGTTGAGTACAACGAAAAAGCCAAGCGCCAGCAGGTCCTCATTGATGAAATCCCCTACCAAGTTAACAAAGCACGCCTACTTGAACGCATCGCGTACTTGGTTCGCGACAAACGTATTGATGGCATCACGGATATTAGAGATGAATCAGACCGTAATGGCATGCGCATCGCTATTGATTTAAGACGCGATGCTATGGGCGATGTAATCTTGAATCAACTCTATGATTTAACGCCGCTTCAATCTTCTTACCCCATCAACATGCTTTCCATTGTTCATGGGCAACCCAAGACTCTCGGCCTTCGGGAAATATTAGAAGAATTTATTGCCTTTAGGCGCGAAGTTGTTACGCGCCGAAGCCGCTTTGAGCTCCAAAAAGCGGGAGAGCGATTCCATATTATTGCCTCCCTCTTAGTGGCTTTGGATTCGATTGATCGCGTTATCGAGATTATTCGCTCTTCGACAAACACAGAAGAAGCCAAAAAGCGCCTCTGCGATGAAAAGTTCCAAGGCGCCACCCAAATTGGCCTTTTTGCCAACTCCCCAACCGAACAAATTGCTGCTTGGCTTAGCCAAGGCTTTGCGCAACTCGATGAAGTCCAAGCCTCAGCTATTTTAGAGATGCGATTATCTCGCTTAGTAGGCCTAGAGCGCGAAAAACTCCAAAACGAAGGCAAAGAGCTTTTAGATGTGATGGATCGCCTACGCGAGATTTTAGGCGATCTCAAAATCTTGATGGGCGTCATCAAAGAAGAGCTCACTGAGATCAAAGATCGTTTTGCCACCCCACGTCGCAGTGAAATCACTGGCAGCATTAGCGACATGACGGATGAAGATTTAATACCAGAAGAAGAAATGCTGGTGACGATCTCACATCACGGCTATATCAAGCGGGCTCCTCTATCTAATTATAGATCCCAACGCAGAGGCGGTAAAGGCAAGCGGGCTGTTGCTTCTAAAGAAGAAGATTTCATTGAAGATGCTTTTGCAGCCTCTACCCATGCTCACTTGCTCGCTTTCACCAACAAAGGCCGTGTGTTCTGGGTCAAAGTGCATCAGCTGCCACAAGCAGGCCCACAATCTAAAGGACGCCCCATCGTCAACTTGATCCAGCTTGCTGAAAACGAAAAAGTTCGGGCAATCTTGCCAGTGCGCCACTTCCCAGATAAAACTGACGAAAACTTCGTAGTAACCGCTACCAAGTTTGGCAAAGTCAAAAAAACAGATCTTAAAGCCTACTCCAACCCACGTGCTAGCGGCTTGATCGCTTGCGGCATTGAAGATAGCGACGAGCTTGTAAGCGTTAAAATTACCAACGGCCATCAAGATTTGATTTTGTCTAGCCAAGACGGCATGGCTATTCGCTTTAAAGCAGCCAATGTTCGCCCAATGGGCCGCCAAGCAGCCGGTGTCCGCGGCATTAACTTACGCAAAAATGACCAAGTCGTCAGCATGGAAGTGCTCGAAGAAAACGCCAGCTTGCTCACGGTAACCGAGTTTGGTTATGGCAAACGAACGGCCATTAGCGAGTATCGCCAGCAAGCCCGTGGCGGCATCGGGCTCATTACAATTAAAGTGGATGAGCGCAATGGTAAAGTCAAAGGCGTTATTCAGGTGAACCCTAATGACAACGTGATGATCATCACCGACGGCGGCACTTTGATCAGGATGAAAGCAAGCGATGTTTCTGTAATTGGCCGAAACACCAAAGGCGTTCGGCTTATCTCGGTGAACCGCAAGAGCAAAGAGCGCGTGGTATCTGTGTCGCGTATTCTTGAAGAAGAAGAGGCTGAACAGGCTGCTGAGGAATCTGCGGAGTAGGCTAACCTGTCATCCCGGCCTCCGAGCCGGGATCCAGCATTGGCTGCCCTCTCACATCGGAGACCTCACCCCTAACCCCTCTCCACCAAGTGGAGAGGGGAACTAACATCAACGCAATTACCTATACGCCGGACGTGTTCTTAAAATACGATCAATATTATCCGGCGGCGGCGTCTTTGGGTATGACACACCAAATAAGGTCGAGTCCGGATTATTAATTCGAGCACCGCTTGGCTTTCCAGTTTCGCGCTCTTGGATCAGATACAAATTATCAAACATGAGGCGCCAAAATTTGGTTTGATGCTCGATATGTCTGATTTTATGAGTTGCCTCATGGAAAAACTTTTCCCAATCAAAGTCTTCGGGGAAATTATAGCGAAATACATTTCGGCAGTTGTCGAGGTAGAATTTGGCTTGGGTGCAGAGGGGGTTTTTGTCACCCTGGCGAAGGCCAGGGTCTAGTTCCATGTTGTCATCCCGGCCTCCGAGCCGGGATCCAGTCGATAGCGAAATGTTTTTCTGGATTGCCACGTCGCTTCGCTTCTCGCAATGACGCAGTATTTCGTAAATCTTACATCTCTTTTCCCGCTTGCCCGTTTCTTTTAAGCAGCCCTGTTCTTTGAGTTGCTTGAGCGCTCTGTAAATACTGCGCCGTGAGCAGCCTAGTAAGTCAGCTAGTGTTTGCTGACGAATTGCGAGCGTAACCCTGTCACCCCGGCCTCCGAGCCGGGGTCCAGTAAAATTAACTGGATCCCGGATCAAGTCCGGGATGACAGCCTGGTGCTCAATCCACTCCAATACTTTCTCAGCTCTCTTCGACAATTTCACATCAGACATACGTCTCTCCTTGTCAACCTGAGATTGACAGCTAGGGGCCAAAAACTTATGTCTGCTTTTGACCAGTTGATGGTTGCCGCTTTCCCCGCCTTGTCTAAAATTTGGGGATCGCGGCTTTGCTAATTTAAGAGAATCATACGATAGACTGATTTCGGATTGCTATCGGTCAAATGACTGATGGTGGGGATTTTTATTTTAATGGAGATTTGAAATGGCGTTTTTATTGAGGAAATACCGCACAGTGCTTGCTGCGGCTCTTGTGATTTTGATGATGGCTTGCTCTGGTCAGGAGACTAGCCAAATAAACGCCGATCTTGCTGCGAGACAAGCAGAGATCTGCTCCCAGGAGCCGCTTAACGGAGAAGAGGCCCGCATTCGAAATGATTGGGTTAAGAAGTGTTATAAAGAAATGCCCAACCTAAATGAGCTGATTCCATTAGACTCACCTTCATATTTTCTTTTGATTTCAGTAACCGATGCACAAGGCAATGCACCGGTAGATGTAACCGCAAGTTGTGAACTGGCAAAAGAATTCAAAATTGAGACTATTTGTCCTGTGCAGAATGATGGGAAGGGTTTCAATCCTTCAAAGTACGGTTTGGATCTTTCTGGGCGAGAGGCCGATCGAGAACAGAACATTTATGTAGCTAAGATTAGCGAAATTATGAGAAAAAAAGCAGGTGAAGCAGGCAGGTGGGCCATGTCGTTTAAAGAAACCGAGTATTCCTCCGAAAGGTTAGCCAGCGCGCGAACAGTTAACGAGTGGGTGAAAAAGTGTAATCCCGATCACCCTGTTGTGCGCTTAGTCGAAAAAATAAACTCAATAGAAGACTTGAAAAACTATTACGAATTGACACCAGGAGGAGGCTATAAACAATTTCTTACGCGTGACGATTGTTACAAGTTAGATCACACAACAATTAATCCGGCAAGTTTTAGACGCCCCCCTCAATAACCCCAATTGTTTCGAATTTAGAATTCCCAAATATGTAGTCATAAACCCATGGCGCCACGAAGGCGCCTACTTGCGCAGCTCTTTGGGGAAACTCGCCCAAAGCTTGATGCGCTTGCTCATGAATAAAGTTATTGGGTTGCTCTCGCTCATTATGATACATCAACAGCGCATGTCGTCGTCGAATGAGCGCAGCGTCAGTAATATCAAAAGTAAGAGGCCTACCCAGAAGTCCCGCTGCTCTTTGAATTAAGTTCTCAATCATGAGTGGGCCGCAGGCGTTGCCGTCTTCTTGCTGTAGATTAGAAGCTGGGGTGGTTTCCGTGCCATAAACTCGGCGAATTACGCCCTGAATCCAATCAGGAACTTGAGGTCTTTGTGTTAGCGTATCGAAATATTCAACAGTAGCTGCCTGCCCTTGCTGGATGTGAACCAACAGCCCAATCCAATGTTGATTGGCTAAATTAATGGGAAGAAGCAGGGTTCTGTTGGGCAAGATCTCGCCATGCTCTTGAGTGTCGCGATGTAAATTTTCTTCCATCAAGTGTGGGTCTTGGGCTCCAAAGGTAAAAACGTTTGCTATATCCAACCTTTCTTCATGTGTCCGATA
>JAESQZ010000044.1 GCA_016764955.1 Deltaproteobacteria bacterium
CCAGCCCGGTCGGAGCCGTGGTTCGATCTTCTAGTTCAGTAGCTGATTTGAATGATACGAGCAGTCCTGTTGTATTGGAATTCTTGGCGAAAGATAAGCGAGCGAAGGTTGAACGTATTCTTTTAAGAGCTTCTGAAGATAGCTACCCTCCAGTAGCAAAGCTTGCTAAAAACGCCTTGGAAAGTCAGAGCTTAATGACAAAAGCATTTGGCGTTGCACTCTACACACCACTCATTGAGAAGCCCGAGTATCGCGAGGCTGCCCTCAAAGCTGCTGAAACAACAGTCGATAACTCTCATCAATTTGTTATTCAAGCAAACCTTTACCTATTCAGCTCACTTGTTCGGCGTGACCTAGGTTTTGAGCTGGCGTTACAAACAGCTTCAAAGCACTTTTCAAGCCCAGATCAAGATATATCTGGGGCAGCCAGTCAGATTTTGAATGCACTCATCAATAAAAATTACGAGATCAACGCAGTTATTCAACTGGCGACTAGTGCAGCTTTAAATCACAATATTTTAGTTCAAGAACAAGGTTTCGGTCTTCTTAGAGACTTGGTTAATCAAGACAAAAATGGCGCAACTGAAAGCGCCATAACCGCAATCAATCCTTTAATAGATAATCCAGATTCAACCATTGGGCGGAGCGCTCTTGACTTATGCCTTGAGCTCTTCAGAAAGGGCTCGTTAGCAGCAAACAAAATGCACCTGGTGTTTAAAAAAGCCATCGAATCCACAGATGACAACTCAAAACACTATGCTCTCCAACAATTAAACAACTATTCAAATCAGTATAACCAAGTCGCAAATTTATTCTCAGAGCAAGAAATTTTAAAGATTGCTACAAGTTCAATTAGCTCAGAAAATACGCAGATTCGGGATATCGGACTCTCATTACTAAATCAGCTTATTCAAAAAAATATTACAATTTCTGATGACATTATAGATACCATCAAGAAACTAAGTTTAAACCCTAATGCTACTTTTATCTCCAGTCTCTCAGGACTACTCAGAAACCTAGCTTCAAAGGACCTCTTTTCAAACCAAGAGCTTCTCCAAACTGCTATCGCGTGGACTAGTAATTCAGATAGTTTTATTCAAGGTGAAGGCCTTTCACTATTTAGCGAACTAGCAGAAAGAGACATTGGCACCCCAGAAGCACTTGGAGTCATCGAAAAGTTTGCCAATAACAGCAACAGTAATATCGTTTTCAGTCTTAGCCGACTATTGACTACCTTGATGTCAAAAGACAAAATCCCAACAGAAACTGCTGTTCAAGCTGCAACTCAATGGATTAAGAGTTCCAACCCTTATATCCAAGGAAGAGGTCTTTCATTGCTTAGCAAGCTTGTTGAGAAAGACGTTGGAGTTTCAGAAGCTGTTGATGCTATCAAGCAACTTAGTAGCAACCCTAATAGCAATTTCGCATCTGAGCTAAAAAACCTATTAACAATATTAACTTCAAAAAAACATTTTTCAGAACAAGACGCACTTCAAATAGCAACTCAATGGTTAAAAAGCTCCGACTCTAATATTCAAAACCAAGGCCTTTCACTTCTCAACCAGTTGGCACAAAATAACATTGGCATCTCAGAAGCTCTTGATGCCATCAAGCAATTTAGTAGCGATACCAACAGCAATCTTACATACGAAGTGAACCAGCTACTGGTTACCTTGGTATCCCAAGATAAGCTCCCAAGCCAGGATGCCATTCAAATTACTAACCAATACCTACAAAACTCAGATGCGAATACTCAAAGACAGGGCCTTTCACTTCTCAACCAGCTGGCACAAAAAGATGTGAAAATTCCAGAAGCTCTCGAAACTATCATGCCCTTCATCAAAAATAACAACCCGAGCCTCACATATGATCTCGGTCAACTATTAGATTCTTTAGTTTCAAAAAACCAATTTTCTGACGAAGAAGCGCTTCAAATCACAACTCAATGGATAGACAGTTCTGATCCCTCTACACAGAGCAGAGGACTCTCACTGCTAAACAAGCTAACAGCAAAAGAAGTCGGGATTCCTGAAGCTATAAAAGCCGTAGAAAGATTTAGAAACAGCACTGATGATGGAATTATAAGCAACGTATCCAACTTATTGGAAAACTCAAAAATCCTAACCGAACTACCAGAAAAAGTTGTGCTAGGAATTGCGACCCAGTGGACAAAAAACACAGACTTCTACACTCAAGACAGAGGCCTTTCACTGTTCGCCAAGTTAGCCCAAAACGACATTGGTATTCCAGAAGCGATTGAAGCAGTGAAACACTCAGAAAGCACACAAAGTGAAGCAGAATCTTACAATCTGTTAAATTTGACTGATATCCTAGTAGCTAAAGAGTTACTTGAACTTGAGCTAGCTTTTTCGATTGCTTCACGCGGCTTACAAAGTCAGTACAATAAATGGAAAGTACTTTACATATTTGAAAAGCTCGTTGAACGAAAATTTAAACTCCCCGAGATAAAGGCTCTCATTGAAGAAGCTCAATTGAAACCAGGCTTTACGGATAATTACACCGCCGATCGAATTATTCGCCAAATTAATGAGGCGGAGCTGAAGCTGTAAACTGGATGCCAGCCTTCGCTGGCATGACAACCTAGACCCTGGCCTCCGCCAGAGTGACTTTTCTGGCATGACAGCTATAATGTCAAACGAAATTCTTTCACCAAAGCACCCGGCAAATGTGCACTACAAGTCGACCGCTCGCCATAAGTTTGCGGATCCAAAATAAAATCACTTTCTTTGGTTAATGCTTCGAGATTATCACCAAAAATTGAATAGAGACTATCATCAAAGCGCATGACGTTAAGTGGCTTTTTAATCTCGCCGTTCTCGACCCAGAAACAGGCAAAACGTGTCATGCCGGTAATACGCGCAGATTGCCACTCGGAGTAATTCAAATACCAGAGGTTTCCTATAAATATACCTGTGTCTAGTTTTTTCAAAACGTCATTTCGTGACAAATCACCGGCTCTTAGTTCAAATGCCTCGGGAGATTCAGATGCATTAGCGCCGTTTGTATGCAAGCCGTACTCTTTGGCAGTTCTGGGCGAAATCAGGCTATTGGTGAGTTTTCCATTTTGGATCAGGCTAACATTACCTGGCTTCATAAAGCCTTGGGCTTGAAATAAAGGCCCGGCACCTTGTGCTGTGCTCTCTCCCAGCGAGAACATTGGATTAAACCGGGCAGCAGAGTCACGCATTTTGCTTAACGGCGACTGCTTGGTCTGAAATGCTTTTTCACTAAAAGCTCCCCAGTTTAAGATCCCGACTAATTCGTTCACAGCTGATGGAGCTAGATAAACTCGATACTTGCCTGGTTTTAGAGCTTGAGCAGGCTCGCGCAGAACTTTAAGTTTATCTTGGACGAGTTCAAACTCACGTTCCAAATGGTTTTGTTCAAAAACAAAGCCTGCATAGTCGGCCTTAATAGCCTTATCATCTCGCAAGTAAATACTATAATCTAAATTAAAAGTATGCTTGCTAAACCAGTTTCGCTGCCCCATCGAATTGGCGAAACCACGATACACAGGTCCTTGCGCAAAGATTCCAACTAAGTCGAGATTCTTAGAAAGACTCAAAACTTGATCGACCACAGACTCGGAGCTGCTTAGCTGACTTTCATGAGTACTCTCAGAAGAATGAACTGATTCAGAAAAAAGCACGTGCGGATCTGCCGGTAAATGCTTGACGTGTTTTCTTTGTTCACTAAAAAGTTTCTCGAGTGTCTTACCATCTCGCTCAATATCTCCAGACAAGCCAAACTCAAAAGAACTTTGTCGCTGGTTTTTAATTAAGTTAACACTTATAAGTCCCTGATTAACCGAGCCGGCTTGGCGTATTTTCGACTTATTAAATCGAACAAAATCTGACTCTTCACCAGAATACCAGCAGGTAAAAACCTCACCCACCTGAATGTGGCTCTGGAGACGATCAGCTAGTGCATAGAAATAATCTTGAGCTTTCATTTCTGACCTCCAAAAACATCCACCCCTTTAAATAAGCAAGCAGGCGATGCATGGCCCACATGAATTGCCTGGTTCGGCTCTCCCTTTCCGCACATCATGCTCCCATAAACCTCATTGGTCTTCTTATTGCCAACTGCAGTAAGATTACGCCAGAAATTAGCTGAAATACCTCGGTAATTTGGATTTCGAACAACACGGGTCAAACGGCCGTTCTCGATAAGCTGAGCCCACTCACATCCAAACTGAAACTTGTTTCGAGAATCATCAATCGACCATGATAAGTTCGATTTCATATAAATGCCTTTTTCTACTTGGCTAATCATATCTTCTAAAGAGCTATCGCCCGGCTCCACATTGACATTGGCAATTCGATCAATTGGCGGCCGATTCCAGTTAGAAGCTCTGCTATTAGAAACGCCTAGCATGTCCGCTCTGGCCTGTGAAAGAAGGCCACCTAGAGGTCTTTTTAAAAGACCGTCTCGAATCAAATAAGCTTTCTGCGCACGAGCACCATCGTCGTCATAAGAATAACTGGCCAATTCGCCGTGATAAGCAGGGTCAAAAGTCACGTTTAATAACTTAGAACCATATTGGTATTTCCCAAACATGTCTGGTTTAACAAAACTCGTCCCCGCATAGTTGCGTTCGTCACCCAAAATTCGATCTAACTCTAAGGGGTGCCCTATAGATTCATGAATTTGAAGCATCATTTGATCAGGGGCTAATAATAAATCCCTCGCACCAGAGGGGCAATTTTCAGCCATCACAAGCTCTAAGGCTTCTTCAGCCACACGTTTGGCTATCTGCTCAAAGTGAATTTCTTCAAGAAGCTCAAGTCCTGACTGCTTGGCAACACCATGACCCGATAGTGTACGTGTTTGAGTTTGTCCACTCGTATGAGCCGTAGCCGATAAGTCAGGCTGAAAGAGATTGAACTCTTGTTCAAGATAAGCCCCATCAGAATTAATATAATGCACAGCAGATGATTGATTCATGAGTGAAGCGGACCAATCCACAATACGTTCATCAAATTTAAGTTCAGAGGAAACTTCTTTGAGCATCTGAACCTTCCGAGCTAAAGACATCTTCGAAAATGCCTTTTTAACCGGACTACCATAAGATCCATGTGCTTTTGTTCTTGGAAAGCTTTTGGGTTCAAAGAGAGCATACTTCCCAGAAATCCGAGCCCAGTTCATCGCGCTCTCAAAGGCAGCCTGCAAACTCGAATGGCTATCATCAGGAGTGGCAGCATAACCAACGCCACCCTCATTAAGAACAGTGACTAAAAACCCCCTATCACTGGTCGTACAGGGAGGATTCAAGACTCCTTGCCGTGCGCAAAGAGTATCAGTTTTCATCTGAACACAGCGAATAGACCAGTATTCAACTGGCAATTTTAAAGCGGCTACACGCTTTTTCAGGGAACTTTGAGACATCATTCATGACTCCTTCGTGGGAATGTGCAAGCAATCCTAACTCGTTGTTCAGAAAATATGAAGCCTCCAACAGAGCCAATTGATTTTTCCGAACAAGAACGTCTTAAACAACGATTTACAGCACGCGCTAAAGCATTAACTCTTGTGAGACTTAGCCTCCTTATTCTGACTCAAACTTTTATTTTTCACCTCAGCTGGGGAATTCTGGTTGGGCTAAGCACTCTCATAGCCTTCCACCTATCTTCTACTCCAAAATGGGGGCGCCTAATTATATTATCGACACTTCTTTTAGATGTCACCTGGATAGGCTTCGCAGTTAGTCAGACTGGTGTTTTTGAAAGCCCTTTAATAGCCATTTTACCAGCCATAACGCTGCTATTCGCTCTGCTATTTCACCATCCATTCTTCCTAAGCCCACCACTGATTCTTTTGCCAATTTTCGCTATTTTACAACCTCAAGTTTCCATTCAAACACTCACACTATTTAGTATTATCAATGGCTGCATAATCTATCTAACTAATAGAGTCCTGTCTGAAGAAGAGTTTACTAACTATAAACTTCTTAAGCTAGAAAGACGCCTCAAACAGCAAGCTGTTATCGAAGAGCGGCACCGATTGTCTCGTGAGATACACGATGGCATGGGTTCAAGTCTTTCTGCTTTAATACTAGAAGCAGAACAATCAGGTCTACCCGAAATTAAGAATTTAGCACGCCAAGCACTCGAAGAAACGCGATATGCGATATCAATTATGCGCAATGATTTGGACCTGAACCTGCAAATTAAAAATTGTATCAAACTATTTACCAAGCGCCACCACATTAAAGTTAAGCTCAAAGAGGTCGATGACTTATCTGGCATAGATAACAAACAGGCACTCTCAATCCTACGAATTCTTCAAGAAAGCTTGACCAATATCGGTCGCCATGCCAAGGCAAGTGAAGTCGAGATAGAAGCCTCAATTAAACAAAATCAACTCGTGCTTGATATCAAGGACAATGGCATTGGATTCAAACTACAAGACATCCCCAAGAACCACTATGGGATTCGAAATATCGAAGAGAGGGTTTTAGAAATGGGCGGCACCTTGCAAATTCAATCCCAGCCTGACTCTGGGACACATATCCAAATTGGAGCTTCTGTATGACACCTATACGACTTTTCCTAATCGAGGATCAACCCACGACACTGCGAAATCTAGAGAAAATCCTATCCAAGTCACCTCATCTGGAAGTTCTAGGGGGAGCTAAAAGCGCAGAGGATGCCATTCAATCCATTAACAACATGGAAGAGCTCCCACACGTTGTGTTATGCGATATTGGCCTCCCTAAAATGAGCGGCATTGAATTTTGCAGGTTCATCAAGGTCAAACATCCAGAAATTGAAGTCTTAATGCTGACTATTTTTGATGACCCTCAAAAAGCACTCGAAGCGATTCGTTATGGGGCGTCTGGATACCTACTCAAAGGCATTGAGACCAGCAAAGTAGTAGAAGCCATCCGCGAAGTCCATGAGGGTGGCAGCGTTATCCAGCCGGGCCTCGCACGTCAAATATTAAAACGATTTCAGCCAAGACCTCATGCGCGTTCAAGCAGCCCACAAGCGTACCGTAAGACTCTAACCGATCGCGAGCGTGACTGTCTTCAAATCATCGCCAAGGGCCTAAGTAACATTGAGGCAGCCAACGTGTTAGGGCTTTCAAAAGCCACTATCCGAACCCATTTGGAGCACATCTATCAAAAATTAGATGTTGGAAATCGGGTAGAGGCAGTCACCGAAGGGTTAAGACAGGGATTAATTGGGATTTAAACGTCATCCCAGCCTTGACCTAGGCTGTCGAAAAAGTGGGTATTTATCGAAAAACCGTTCTTGATTTTTGGTCCGGGATTTCGAATGACTGTGGATAATCGTGATTGAAAAAAAAGTCATTTGTCCGATTGATATTCTCAAGACACATCACTTAGAGTGAAAGATAGCACAGAATAAGCTGTGCCAAAAATAAAGCCGGAATCTCCAAATCTTGGCGGACCAGGAGAAACCGGCAGCCAAACTAGAGGCCGGGAAAATTCATAAACTCTCGGCCCTTAACCGTCAATACGAATTGACTTGGGGAGAGTTATGTCAAAAATCAAATTATCGAAGCGAGCGAAGTTGGTGTTGGGGTGGATTAAACGCCAGGCTGTCATCCCGGACTTGATCCGGGATCCAGCAGAATTACCCATACGCCAGCAAACATTGGCAGACTTATTAGGCTGCTCACGTCGGAGCATTTATCGCGCGTTGAAGCAGCTTAAAGAGCAGGGGTATTTAAAAGAGACGGGGAAGCGTCAAAAGAGGTGCAAAGTTTATGGGGTTCTTTCTAAATGTCGCTCTTACAGAGCTCACCGGGAGGACGTCAATTCACCTGGGCCTTGCGAGCTATCCGCCTACGCTAAAGCTACGGCGGACAAGAAGCTCGCTGCAACCCAGGCTACTGACAATGCCCGCCCTACGGCCGTCGTTGATAATAATTGTCATGACTTACAACGTTGCCAGGCTACAGGCGCCAGCGGCGCCTTAATTGACGGCAGCCTGGACACTGAGAGGCATGAAATGCCGAACTGGGTCCAGGTGAAGGAAGACCTTTGCCCCCTGGCCCAATTTCACCTCGATAATTGCCGAAATATATTTCGCTATAATTTCCCCGAAAGCTTTGATTGGGAAAAGCACTTTGCCGAAGCAACTCACAAAATTCGCCATGTTGAACATCAAACTAAATTCTGGCGCCTCATGTTTGATAACTTATACCTGATCCAAGAGCGCGAGACTGGCAAGCCACATAGTGCAAGAGTCGATAACCCGGACTCGACGTTATTTGGTGTTTCATACCCCAAAGAGCCGCCGCCAGGTAATATTGATCACATTTTGAAGACGCGGCCAGCCTATAGATAAATAGGTTCCAGGCACCTGGGGTATGACGCTTACTTTTTTTCAATCACGATTATCCACAGTCATTCAAAATCCCGGACCA
>JAESQZ010000045.1 GCA_016764955.1 Deltaproteobacteria bacterium
AGAACGCTGATTTCGCAGATGCTGTTCAAAAAGCAGGCCTGATTTTTATTGGTCCAAGGGCCAGCTCGATTAAATCGATGGGCTCCAAAACAGGCGCTCGCCAAGTAATGCAGCGTGCAGGTGTTCCCGTTGTGCCTGGACTTACAGAGTCTTCAAATAGCGTCGAAGAAGCACAAAAAGCTGCCAAAAAAATTGGCTTCCCAGTCATGCTAAAAGCCGCAGCAGGTGGCGGTGGCAGAGGCATGCGTAAAATCGATAGCCTTAAAGATTTCGAATCAGCTTATGAGTCTGCCCAAAGCGAAGCACGTAACTCATTTGGCGATGATTCTGTTTATATCGAAAAGTTTTTGGAACAACCTAGACACATAGAAGTCCAAGTTTTCGCAGACACACATGGCAACGTGATTTCGTTTCCAGAACGTGAGTGCTCAGTTCAACGGCGTCATCAAAAAGTTATCGAAGAATCACCTAGCTGCTTTGTGAATCCAAACATGCGTGAACGCATGGGCGAAGTGGCCCGCCAAGCAGCTCAGGCTGTTAATTATATTGGCGCCGGAACAGTTGAATTTTTAGTAGACGCCCACAAGAATTTTTACTTCATGGAGATGAATACGCGTCTTCAGGTTGAGCACCCTATTACTGAGATGATTAGTGGTTTTGACTTGGTTGAAATGCAAATTCAAATAGCTCAAGGCGGCTTGCTGACAGTTAAACAAGATGAACTCAAAGCCAATGGCTGGGCCATAGAAGCTCGAGTATGCGCTGAAGACCCCGATAATAATTTTTTACCAACACCTGGCTTAATTAAACACTTTAAAGAGCCATCTGGGCCATATGTTCGAATAGACGCCGCTGCTTACTCTGGCTATCAAATACCTACTGAATATGACTCAATGATTGGCAAAGTAATTGCTTGGGCCCCGACGCGTAAGCAAGCGATTAAGCGATTAGATAGAGCGCTTTCAGAGCTAATAATCAAAGGCTGCACGACAAATATTAGTTTTCTAAGGCAGTTGCTAAATTTCGAAGAGTTTTTGAGTGGTGACTATGACACGGGCTTAATCGGGCGATTCCAAGCAGCTCAACCAAAGTCGATGGGCGACGAGCATGAAACGATTGCTCTGTTGGGCGCGGCCTTGTTTGCTTATGCCCAAGACAAGCAACCAGCAGCTCAAAATAAACAGAGTCCAGACACTGCGCTATCTGCTTGGCAACTAATAGGGAGAAACCCATGCGATTTGTAGCAAATATAAATAACAAAAAGCATGAGATTAGCGTTAAGCCACTTGAAGATGATTTGTTTAGCATCACTTTGGATGGCCATGAGTATCAAGTAGATGCTCATGTGATGCCATCTGGGATCGTGAACTTAATTACCAATGCTAAGAGTTATGATGTTGATATCGACAGCCAGAATTCAGCAGATGCATTAGATGGCAATCTAACCGTTCGCATTCAGGGCCGAGTAGTTAATCTAGAGCTTCTAGATGAGCATCAAAGCAAGTTAAAATCTGCGAGGGCGGCTAGTTTATCAGGTTCAGGTTCTTCAGAAATACGGGCGCCTATGCCCGGCCGCATCTTGCGTGTCTTAGTTCAAGAAGGCGACTTAGTCGAAGAAGGCCAGGGCTTAGTTGTGATGGAAGCCATGAAAATGGAAAACGAAATACGTGCTTCTAAAGCTGGTCAAGTCAAAGAACTTGCAGTTCAAGCAGGCGCCTCTGTTGAAAGCGGCGCTTTGTTGCTAGCGATTGAGTGATGTGAAATCTGGTTTTCTATCACGCGATCATTAGATCCTGGCCTGCACCAGGGTGACTGGATGCCAGCCTTCGCTGGCATGACAGTGTATGGGGTAAGCCTAGAAGAACCCAAGGGCGTTGGGTGAGTAAGACACCAGCACGTTCTTGGTTTGTTGATAATGCGCTAGCATCATCTTGTGGGTTTCGCGGCCTATTCCAGATTGCTTATAACCACCAAAAGCTGCATGGGCAGGGTAAGCATGATAGCAGTTGGTCCAAACGCGGCCTGCTTGGATGCCGCGGCTCATGTTGAAGGCATGATTGGTGTTACGTGTCCACAAACCAGCGCCTAAGCCATACTTGGAGTCGTTAGCGATTTCCAAGGCTTCTTCGTCTGTTTTGAAAGTTGTTACTGAAACCACGGGCCCAAAAATTTCTTCTTGGAAAACACGCATTTTATTGTTGCCTTTAAAGACAGTGGGTTTCACATAAAAACCATCTTTCAGATCACCTGAGAGCTCGTTGCGCTCACCACCGGCTAAGCACTCAGCGCCTTCTTTTTTGCCAATCTCAATATAGCTTAAAATCTTTTCCATTTGCTCTTTGGAAACTTGGGCGCCTAACATAGTCGAAGCATCCATAGGGTCGCCCTGTTTAATAGCAGCAACGCGTTTGAGAGCACGATCCATGAAGCGATCAAAGATGGATTCTTGTATGAGTGCTCTTGATGGGCTGGTGCAGACTTCTCCCTGGTTTAGAGCAAACATGGTGAAGCCTTCAAGGGCTTTATCAAAAAAAGCGTCGTCTTCGTCTAAAATATCTTCAAAGAAAATATTTGGGCTTTTGCCGCCGAGTTCCAGTGTGACAGGCGTTAGGTTTTGGCTGGCACACTTCATAATAAGCTGGCCTGTTGTGGTCTCGCCTGTGAATGCAATTTTAGCTACTCTTGGGCTTGAAGCGAGTGGTTGGCCAGCTTCAGGACCAAAGCCATTGACGATATTTAAAACACCTGCTGGCAGTAAGTCAGCAATCAACTCCATGACGACCAAAATAGAGGCAGGTGTTTGTTCAGCTGGTTTCAAAACAACGCAATTGCCAGTGGCCAATGCAGGGGCAACTTTCCAAGTAGCCATCAGAATTGGGAAATTCCAAGGAATGATTTGCCCAACGACGCCCAAGGGCTCATTGAAGTGATAGGCATAAGTTTCGTGATCAATTTGCGAAATGCTGCCCTCGTCGGCGCGGATACAGCCAGCAAAATATCTAAAGTGATCAACGGCCAATGGGAGATCAGCCGCTTTTGACTCACGGATGGGCTTGCCATTATCCATGGTTTCCATGGTGGCGAGTGTGTCTAGATTAGCCTCGATGCGGTCGGCTATCTTATTCAAAATCAAAGATCGCTCAGTGAGTGAAGTCTTGCCCCAAGCGTCTTTGGCTTTATGAGCAGCATCTAATGCGAGCTCAATATCCTTTTCGTTAGAGCGAGATACTTCACATAAGGGCCGGTTATTGATGGGTGAAATGTTTTGAAAATATTGGCCATTAACGGGTGGTATCCACTGGCCACCAATGAAGTTTTCGTAACGGGGTTTAAACAAAGTTGCTGTCATGTGTTTCTCCTTTTTCGGTTGTCATCCCGGCCTTGAGCCGGGATCCAGTAAAATCAAGAAGCCTTCTTTTTGCATCTGCAACTTCACTGGATCCCGGGTCAAGCCCGGGATGACAGGTGTTAGGTTTTGTTTTCACAAAGACATGCAATATTTAAACCGATCCTGCAATCAGCGTCTCAATAATTTTTGGGTCTACCAGCGTCGAGATATCGCCTAAGTTGTCAGTATTTTTCTCGGAAATTTTTCTTAAAATTCGGCGCATGATTTTGCCGGATCGTGTCTTGGGTAGTTCCGGCGCCCATTGGATAATATCGGGCGTGGCGATAGGGCTGATCTCTTTTCGGACTTGTTTAAGCAAGCTTGATTTGAGCGAGTCGCAGGGGTCAATGCCAGACTTGAGCGTAACATAGGCGTAAATACCCTGGCCTTTGATGTCATGCGGGTAAGCAACAACAGCAGCTTCAGCGACGCTAGGGTGTGCAACCAGCGCACTTTCGACTTCTGCGGTTCCAATGCGATGCCCAGAAATATTCATGACGTCGTCTACTCTGCCAGTAATCCAGTAGTGGCCATCTTCATCGCGTTTGCAGCCGTCGCCTGTAAAGTATTTGCCTGGGAAAGGCTCGAAGTAAACCTCTTTGAATCGTTTGTGATCTTTATAAAGCGTGCGCGCTTGGCCTGGCCAAGAATCCGCCAAGCATAAATTGCCTTCGCCAGGTCCTGTAATTATTCGGCCCTTGTCGTCTAAAATCTCGGGTTGAATATTGGGGAGCGGGGACATGGCAGAACCAGGTTTTAAATCTTTCGCGTCATAACGAGGTGATATCATGATGCCACCTGTTTCAGTTTGCCACCATGTATCGACAATTGTGCAGCGTTTTTTGCCAACAATATCGTGATACCAATTCCAGGCTTCTGGATTAATTGGCTCGCCGACAGTGCCTAGAACTCTTAAGCTTTTGCGAGAGCTATTTTGAACCCAGCTGTCACCTTCTTTCATGAGGGCTCGAATCGCAGTCGGGGCTGTGTAAAAAATATTAACTTGATGCTTATCGATGATCTCCCAGAATCGAGATGGGTTTGGCCAATTGGGCACGCCCTCAAACATGACAGTTGTTATGCCGTTAGCCAAAGGCCCATAGATGCCGTAGCTATGGCCAGTAATCCAGCCGACGTCAGCTGTGCAAAAATAGACGTCGTCTTCTTGACAGCCGAAAACGGTCTCGTGCGTCCAAGCTGCGTAGACTAAATACCCAGCGGTTGTATGTAAAACGCCCTTAGGTGTGTTGGTTGACCCTGAGGTGTATAAGATAAAAAGTGGATCCTCGGCGTTCATAGGCTCAGGCTCGACGACATGATTACAGTCGGCCGTCATCCCGGCCTTGAGCCGGGATCCAGTCCCCTTGTCATATTCTGGACCCCGGCTCGGAGGCCGGGGTGACATCGCTTCAACCTGGCATCGTTCTAGGCTGCCAGTATGTTTAACAACTAAGACTTTTTCGACAATCGGTGCTTTTGAGATGGCTTCATCTACACAAGCTTTGAGTGGGATATGCTTATTGCCTCTGAGGCCCTCGTCTGCTGTGATAACCAACTTGCTTTCGCAGTCATTAATACGCCCTGCGAGTGCTTCAGCTGAAAAGCCTGCGAAGACAACCGAATGAACGGCACCAATGCGTGTGCAAGCAAGCATGGCATAGGCTGCCTCAGGAATCATGGGCAAATAAATCGTGACCCGGTCGCCCTTTTGAACGCCCTGTGATTTTAAAACAGCTGCCCAATGGTTAACTTGTTTGTAAAGCTCTTTGAAAGAGATATGCTGGGCAGGTTTTTGGGGGTCATTTGGTTCCCAAATAATCGCTGTCTTGTCGCCTCGTGTATTTAAGTGCCTGTCGATGCAATTATAGCTCACATTGAGTTTGCCATCTTCGAACCATCGGATATAGATATCACCAATGAATGAACAATCTTTGATTTTAGAAAAAGGCTTAAACCAATCGATTCGCTGTGCTTGCTTCGCCCAAAATGTTTCTGACATAGGACATTACTATGCCGAAATAATTCACGCAGCCAAGGGTTTTTAATAATATGCGCCCAAAATGTCTCTTACTCTGCTTTTTCTTGTCGATGGGCTTATTAGCGGACTCTGTTCAGATAGAGGAGAAAAAGCAGCCAACCTATTCTTGGATAACTCATATGGCGATACTCTCGATATTTGGTGCGACAGTGTATTTTGCTTCGAGGGGGCTTGAATCTTTACGAAAGTTAGTTTTTCAATCAGCTTATGAAAATTGACAAAAAAGCCTATGTCCACCCCAGTGCTCAACTCATGGGCGATATTGAAATAAAAGCTGATGCGAATATCTGGCCATTGGTGGTCATGCGTGGCGATATGGGCAAAATATCGATTGGCGAGTCAACAAATATCCAAGACGGCACGGTTTGCCACGCAACGCATGATTTAAGCGAGACTCTTATTGGTGATCGCGTAACAGTCGGGCATCGCGCAATTTTACACGGCTGTATTGTAGAAGACGAGTGTCTAATCGGCATGGGGTCAATTTTGATGGACAATTGCGTTATTGGCAAAGGGTCTTTTATTGGCGCAGGCAGTTTGGTTTTGGCGAATACGAAGATTCCGCCAGGCTCGCTGGTTTTAGGATCGCCAGGGAAAGTGATTAGGCCAGTAAATGAGCGTGAAGCCAAGGTTATTGCAGATAGCTGGCCTCATTATGTGGAGAACTCAAAGCGGTATTAGTGCTACTATTAACCAATGACACTTGATCACAGTATTACCCAAAATGTTTTAATTTCTGTTGAGGGCGGCACTGTCGGGGCGTTTTTGAGCATCCCAAAGCGCGCTTCAAAACTTGTGATTTTTGTCCATGGGAGCGGCAGTAGCCGGCACAGCACTCGAAACCAATCTGTCGCTAGAGAGCTCAATCATGTGGGTATAGCCACTTTGTTAGCTGATCTCTTAACTGCTGAAGAAGAAGAGTTTGATAAAATGACAGCGCACATACGCTTTGATATCGATTTTTTGACCGAGCGTACGCTGGCCCTTCACGACTGGGCTAAGTCAAATCAGGAGACATCAAAGTTCAGAAAAGCCTTTTTTGGGGCTAGTACAGGTGCTGCGGCTGCCTTGCAGGCTGCGGCAAAACTTCCTAGTGAAATTTATGCTGTTGTTTCTCGTGGTGGCCGGCCTGACCTAGCGGGCAAGGACTTAAACCTGGTTCATGCTCCTACTCTGTTTATTATTGGTGGCTTAGATACAGAGGTTCTGGCGTTCAACCAAGAAGCTTTTGCTCAACTTAGGTGCATGAAGCAGCTGGAAGTGGTTGAGGGGGCGATGCATTTATTTGAAGAGCCTGGGACTTTAGAGCAGGTGTCAAAGCTGGCTGTTCAGTGGTTTTTCAAGCATTCTTAGGCACTTAACCATCGCCCAAGCCCCATTGCGCCATTTAAATAGTTGATTAAACTAGATTTCAATATGCGAAATCTATTTTTTATAGCCTGTTTAATGTCGCTTTCTTTGATGGCGAACAAGAATCAGGATCCTTGTAAAGGTTTAAATTCCCACCAAGGTCCTGGTTTTTCATGCAAATCTGAGGACAACAAAAATAAGCACCGGATTGTTATCGTTGGTACTGCTGGCCGTGGAGATAATGTCACTGCAGTGTCAGACTATGTGACTGAAAAATTAGGCTGGTGTGGAATTGGCGCACATTACTTTGTCGAAGCCAATGGGGATATTTATCGTTGTCGTCCGCTTGATCAGCTGGCAGCAGTAGAAAAAACAGTTAATTTTGATGGCACTGTCATTCAAGGAAATCGGGAAGCAGTTGGAATTCAGGTGGCAGTTCCGCAAGATCAAAGTGAGCTTAGTATAAAATTTCAAACGAACTTAGTGAAGTTAATGCGTAACATCATGGGTGTTTTTGATATCCCAGTGTCTAGGTTCTCTGTTCATTTTGATGGTTTTCATCAACCAGCACCAATTGTTCGCTTATTCTTACGTGAAGTATTTGGAAGTGAAGGCGATCTCTAAATCGTGACTCGAGCGCTTCATACAGTTGCA
>JAESQZ010000046.1 GCA_016764955.1 Deltaproteobacteria bacterium
ACCCGGGATCCAGCAAATAGCGCAACAATACTGGACCCCGCATCAAGTGCGGGGTGACAACGGTTATTGCTATTGCGGATCCCTTGCGTCTCGCAACCAATCACCCAAAAAGTTAAACAGTAAAACAGACACCGCAATACAAATACCCGGCAAAATAACTAGGTGCGGTGCTACAAATAAATAATTCACGCCCTGCTCTAACAAAGATCCCCACGAAGGCGTACCAATAGGAACCCCAAGCCCTAAAAAGCTTAAGCTTGCTTCTGCCAAGATTAAAGCCGAAATTCCAAAACTTGCCTGCACCCACAAAGGCCCCAAAATATTAGGCACAATATGCCTAAACAAAACTCGAAACGGCGAAGCTCCTAAAGCAATCGCTGCCATCACAAAGTCTTGTTCTTTAACTGCCAATACTTGCGAACGAGCCACACGTGCATAACCTACCCAGCCGGTGCTACATAAAGCAATAATCAAATTGCCAACACCGGGTTTCAAAACAGCCGCAATATAAAGAGCCAATAAAATACCCGGGAAAGCCATCAACACATCGACACATCGCATTAAAAATGCGTCAAAAATCCCGCCCACATAAGCTGATATCGATCCATAAGCTATTCCAATTACCAAAGATATTACAGTGCAAGTAAGCGCAATAAAAAGTGATACGCGTGCACCATAAATCAACCAAGTTAAGACATCAAAACCATTTTCGCCATAGCCTAAGCGACCTGCTTCAAGACCTTTCAAGTCGAGCTTTAAATTAATCTCAAGGCCTTCGGGGCCAATCAGCCATGGGCCAACTAATGCCATCACGACTAATGCAGCAACCAACCAGACTACCAGGCGATTCATGACACCCTCACCCTAGGGTCGATCCGCCCATAGACCCAATCTGTCAGCAAATTAATAACCACATAGAAAAAAGCAATCACCAAAACCACGCCCTGCACCATGGGCATATCCAACTGCTGAATACTCTCGAGCAACAAAAGCCCAATCCCGGGCCAAGAAAATATTTTTTCGACGATTACTGCACCCGCTAGCATAGAACCAAGCTCTAAGCCAATTACCGTCACAACGGGCATCAGCGCGTTACGCAAAGCATGTTTAAAATACACAACTCGCTCAGATAAGCCTTTCGATCGCGCCGTTCGAATATAATCTGCCGACATGACCTCTAAAACCGACGCTCTCGTAAAACGCATTTGGACAGCTGCCATCCCAAGCCCCAAACTAAAAGCCGGCAATATAATAGACATGATGCCGTCACTTGCACCACTTATGGGGAAGATTGGCCAATAAATAGAAAAAGCCAAAAGCAGCAATGGCCCTATGAAAAACTTCGGTAAACTAATGCCCAGCAAAGCGATAAAGCGCGTTAAATGGTCTAGCCACTCATCTCGACGCCAAGCAGCCAGCACCCCTAACAGAGGCCCCAGACACATCGCAAATAAGACAGATGCAAACGCCAATGCCGCGGTGTATGGCAAACGTGCCGCTATTACACTCATCACAGGTTCTCGAGTGCGATAACTTTTGAGTTCATTAGTCACCACACGACTAATAAACGAGCCATATTGTCTCACAAAGCCAACTGGCTTTCCTTCCGTATCAACAAGGCCTAGTTCTTTAGAAAGCTGCATTCGAGCTTTTTGAGTAGCCTGCTCGCCCAAAATATGATCGACCGGATTCCCTGGAATCAATCTAAGCATCCCGGTGACAATTAGCGTAGCGCCAAAGAGGACCCAAATAACTTGAAGACTCTTTGAAATCACCTATCGCCTCCCAACTTCGCCTTCGTCAAAGGCAAAAACGACCCAGTTAAATCAGGCTCAAAACCAACCAACCGCCTGTTGCTCACTGTAATATTATCCTCAAACCACAAAGGCACGTAAGGCAAAAGCTTTAGCAGTCTATGTTCTATCTGAGAGTATAATTTTTGACGCTTTGAAACAGCAACTGCTTCTTGGGCCTCTTCTATCCAATGATCGATTTTAGAATCGACAAAAGCGCCCCGGTTGCCTCCTGCTTTATCTGGGTTTGGGATATTGCTTGAATGAAACACCCACTCAAACAAGTTTGGTTCTACCACTGGTATCCACATAGCACTCACCAGGTCAAAATTCCCTTGGCTGATATTCTGGTAGGTTGTCGCCCAATCTTGGATTCGAATATCAAGTTCAATGCCAATTTCTCTGAGTTGCTGCTGATAGATTAAAGAAAAACTTTGCCTAAAACGATCAGTTGAAGCTATGAGCTGTAGACGCAGAGGTAATTTTAGACCCGTTTGTTTTAAAAGTTGCTTTGCTTCATCTGGGTTGTACGGAATCAATTTCAGACCGGAACCCTTGGCCCAATGACCATCTGGCAGCATGCCCGTTGCACGCGTCGCCATACCCTGAAATTTAGCTGCCAAGATCGCGTCCGTATTAATGGCCATCGAAATAGCCCGTCGAACTCTGACATCTGAAAGCGGTGATTTTCTTAAATTCATCGCTAAATACATGTAACCGAGACCTGGGGTCTTCTGAATACGAAGCTTATTTGGATATTTTTTGAATGCTGGTAACTGAAACGGACGAATATTACCCATGCTTAAATCAGCTTTTCCCTTAATCAACTCAAGCAAACGCGTATTATTATCCCGAACCACCCGAAACTCTAGTTTTGGAATATGAGGCTTGCCCTCAAACCAACCCTCAAACGCTTCAAACTCCCAGGTCTCTGTAGCCGAATCATAAGATTTAAGAAGATAAGGCCCCGAGCCTATGAGTTCCTGGCGACATTGGGCGGTTCGCCCTAAACATTGCTTCTTGGATACAATCCCTAGCCCAGTCAAATCATCCAAGAAGGGTGCATAAGGCCTCTTGAGGCGAAATTCGATCACGTGGTCTGACAAAGCTCTAATACTTTCGATAAATTTAAACTTATCTAGCTTAGGTGAACGAACATCTTCAGTTGGCAAACTCAAATAAGTGTAGATAACATCTTTAGCCTCGAGTTTTTCGCCATTATGAAAAAACAGGTTTTTTCGCAAAGTCACCAGATAGGTTTTGGCATCTGGCTGAATCACTTGTGCTGCCAAATAAGGCTTTGGGAGCAACATATCATCACGAACAAAAAGTGGCGCAAATAAAAGTTCGCTCATATGCGAAGCCACTTCGGAGCTTGCAAATCTGGACTCTAAACTTTCTGGAACCGTCTGGACAATTATGTGAAGTGTATCGCTCAACAATTTAGTCTTAGGCGAGCATCCCACAACTAATAGCATAGATATAACAGCAAATTGTTTTATCTTGTCATGCCAGCGGAGGCTGGCATCCAGTGTAGGTCCAGACATATTCTGGATACCAGCCTTCGCTAGTATGACAGTCTTAGACCCCCAGTATCGCAACTTATTCTCCAAGTAATTTTCGACGTATTTTTTCTCGATCAAAGCCCATGAGTCGATTGGTACGGATAATCGAAGCCAAATCAAATAACGCCCTATCCAACTTTTCATTATTAATCACATAGTCATAAGTTGCGAGGCCGGTCTCGATCTCTTGTCTCGCAGCCTCAATTCGGCTTTCAATCTTCCCGGGCTGCTCTGTGCCTCGCGTCAACAAACGATTCTTCAGCTCTTCCAACGAAGGCGGCAAAATAAAAATCAAAACCGACTGTGGAAAGCGTTTTTTAATCTGCAATCCACCTTGAACATCAATATCAAAAATGACGTCTTTCTTTTCGTCTAACTTGCCTTGCGTCCACTCAGCTGAAGAGCCATAACGATGGCTGTGAACGGGTGCCCACTCTAAAAAGGCTTTTCGCTGAATCATGGCATCAAACTCGTCGTCACTAATAAAATGGTAATCGACGTGATCGCGCTCATTACCTCGCCTTGGCCTAGTTGTATGACTAACACTGATCTCCAGATTTGCCACACTATCAACTAGCAAGTGAGCAAGAGTGGTTTTCCCAGTACCGCTGGGAGCGCTTAAAACGACTGGAAAAGACTGCCTGGCCATGGATTATTATTAACTGCATCCCGCTTTGCACGCAAGGGAGCCACCTGAAACTTCCCAAACATGGTCATAAAAGCGATCTTTGTTACGGGACTCATATTCATGATCAACTATCAAAACCACAGCGTGCAGGGCCATAGAGCGTATTAATGCTTGAGACTGAGCTCGCGAGTTACGATCCATTTCAGCAAATATTTCATCCAAAATCAGAATATCCGGATTTTTTTTCAATGCAGCCAAAAGCGCAAGTTTTTTGCATTCACCAGCACTTAACACGCTCCCCCAATCGCTTTGGACCTCATCCCAGTCTTTATTGCAAACTCCAACTTTTTCACAGGCCTCTTCTCTCAGATCCATCCCAACAGAAGCTGCCAGTGTCTGATGCGGCATTAAGTATATCTGCTGAGGCAGAAATACGATATTCTCTGGTTTGCTTAACTTACCCTTGCTCCAAGTTTGATGGTCTCTAAGCCCATATATTTGTCTAAACAGCGTTGATTTGCCGCAACCATTCGGGCCAACCAACACATGACGACCAGGTTCTAGAGTCATTTTTGGAACCTTCATCAGATTCTTATCGCCAACTCCCACTTCGGCATCCCAGATTTTTAAGCCTGCTTTTGAAGCTTCAGAAACCTCAAAATATGATGTTCGAATGGGCTCTTTCATCCAATCCATGACGGTTTTTACACTCTGGAGATTCTGCGTTGTTTTTTGAATATTAGCAGCATTATCGGCTGGCCAAGCGAGCGATCTCGAAAATTCAAAACCAACTGATACGATCTTGCCGGCTTGTTTTTTAAGATTTTCTAAATTCCCCCTACGAGCTGGCTCTAGCGCCCAATAAGCGACATAGACATATTTGGCCACATACTCGAAACTTCCCATATGTTTTTTGATAAGTGGCAATATGCCACCCCACAGTCTCTGGCGACCTTCAATTTCCTGTCGTTCGGCGACTAAAAGTTCTAATGACTGTCTGAGTTCTTTGGTTCGGTTGGATGAAACCAGTTGTCCAGATTTGGACATGAGGTCCATTTGGAGACGCTCTATCTTCACATTGACCTGCCTAAACCTATCAATCTCCTCTTGCTGTTTGTAAGCAATCCAATAACTTGCATAAATTCCGGATTGCTCGATCACTTTCATCCAAGCAATCATCCCTAGTGCCCCACAACCCTGAAGAACCCATCCATAATACAACGTTTTTGTCAGCGCACTTACGCCACTACTTTGCAGAGTAAGGCCCACCTCAACCACCTCCTTAGTCTCTCGAAATAAGTTTTGAACTCGCGTCTCAGATTGATTTAAGCTTGCTAACTTTAAAAGTGTTAAATCTTCTGAGTACTGGGCTCTAAGTTTGTCTTCAGCAATTTTAGAAAAACTAATTTGCCCCCAGTTTAAAGTAGTTTCTAAAATAGAATCGAATAAAAACTGCATAAAAACAAAACTGGAATAACTGATTGAGGCAGCTTTAAATGGGGCTAAATCTTCTTCTGAGTATTTTTGCCAAATTGGCACAAAGTGCTCCTGAGCTTTGAGCGCTAAAGCTGACGCAGCAACCTGGCCAATCAATGTTCCTCCTATTTGTGCAGCCATACGCAACTCTAAATCAGAGTCCCCACCCCACAAATCTTTGAGCGTTTCATAT
>JAESQZ010000047.1 GCA_016764955.1 Deltaproteobacteria bacterium
CCCGGGATCCAGAAATGTGGCACAGGGACTGGACCCCGGCTCAAGGCCGGGGTGACAAAGCCCGTCATCAAGTTGGCGGGAATTGCTGGTACCGTGCGTCTAGTCTAGCAAATTTGTCCATTAGAGGCTATTTTAGACATCACAGAATGCTTAGGTTATAATCACTCCATGAGCTAGGAAGTTCAGACTCAAACTAGGATTGGAAAATACTGTCTTTGTTGCTGGAGAGTTCATACAGCTGATGATGCCTAAAGTTTCGATAACCAAGACATTAGCTCTTTCTGTCGCCCGGAGCCTGGCTCTGCGTGTTGTAGCTCACGGCGTTTTCTCACGATGAGTTCATTCATAAATGGAGGCATGAGCTGATTGTCCCAAAGCTTTGCGGGTTTTAGGATACTCATAGCAGATAGTAAATAGTGAACACCTGCTTTAGTTGGGTAACCTTCTTCATCTAAAACCAGCTCTTGGAATTCTGCCCGCTTCTCATTTACAGCATTTAACTGCTTATACCTTTCAAATTCTTCACGGCTTAGAGCCCCTATATTCGCCTCTCTGGCTTCTTGGTCTTCTCTTTCTTTTATTTCAAACGCCTTCATGTCTTGTTGTTGCTGCAGAGTAATAGTGCCGTAACGCTGGTAGGCCCGAAGGCGAACAGCCTCCCTGGGTGTCAGCACTAAAGTTCTTTTTTGCCTTCTTTTCGCTTCGAACTCCAACAAAGCTTGGCTATCAGACTCATTGAGATGTCTGGGGCCATATTCGCTCAATAAGGCTGGAAAGACCCCTGATCCTATCTGGGTTATATCACGGGCAGCCCGCATGATAAAATCTGCAATAGTGCTTGGGCTGTAAAAGGTATGAAATTTCTGCCTAAACACTTTTTCCGCTTCTGCATTAATTGGCCTAATGGTGGGGTCGGCATAACTTGCCAAGGGACTTGCTAGGCCGTATTCTTGCCCAAATTTCCTCATATAGTTATTGTAGGTATGTACATTATCATCAGGCACTGCACTTAAGAAGCACCTCCTTCGAAAATGATAAAGCATCTGACTAATAAGCTGTTCTCGGTTGCCAACTTGTGTGTTGTGAGTTAGCTCGCCCAAAGCATGTAAAGGATCGGCGCCACTGCGAATCGCTTCTTGGGCAAGTAGCATGTGCGCGCTTAAAGTTTCATTGAACCGAGCTGTGCCGCAGGCCAAAGAGCCGTTAAATAACATCAATAGAGCTGTTAGTTTAAGTTCAGTGTTAATACTGGGATCTTCAAGGCATCTAAAAATATACTGCAATCTGGTTTCAATCGTTTGATAGAATCGCTCAAATTCTTTTGTGCCAGCATGAGGCGCTCCAGGAATCACGGCTCGATTTTGAACGCTCGATAGAAAATCCCTCAAACCAACCAGAACCTCTTCCCGATTAAAGGACTGCTGCTCTCCTAATTCATTGGTTTCAAACTGGGAGGTTGAAAAATTGCCTCCAAAGATTGGATCAATAAAATCTGACGAGCGAAGCTTCGCGGAAAGCTCACTCATGCTTGGAGCATTGTCGATAGGTTGCAATTCCCCCGAAATAGGTAACTGGTAGGCATTGGGCCCTGTTTGATTCATTAAGCTAAAGCGCTCATCTATCGGAAGGCCTGCTACCACTTGCTTTACTGTTTCAGGATGTTTAGTGGAGAAAAGCCTGAGCATACCTAAGTGCCGCGCCCTAATTATGTTATGAAGCAGTGGCATTTTGGGGAAGTGTCTGTTGTCACCTAATACGCTGTAATCCAAAGCAAAGTGTGCCCCACCCTTAAGTGCTGCTTGTAGCAAATCAAAGTTGCCTTGTTGAGCTGCCCACTCCGCTAGCGTCGAGTTAGGTGTGTCCCAGTTGCTGTTTGGGATTAGTATGTTTGGACTAGCCCCTTTTTCAATTAAAAATTGCAATACATCCCAACCCTGAGCGTCGACCACTGCTAGTGTTAAGGACATACCTGGGTAATAAGGGTGGTCTTTGGTGAACGAAGTATTGGGATTCGCTCCTGCATCGATCAGTTCTTTGATCTCAGCGATATCCGTACCTTGTAGGTACGTAGTATGTCCAGCCAAATAGTTAGACAGCCCCTGAGTCATTTCGGGATTAAAAGCTTGATTCGGTGCAGCTTTTTGGTGTGGGATACCCTCATCTCTCATCCCAAAAGCAGTCGTATCACCTTGTTTAAAATCGGGGTGGGGCTGCGCGGTAGCAGCAGCCCCGCCCCCAGCAACTGGTCGACGTTCCATATTATCCCCCGTGAGTCTTTGTTTGTATTATACAGGAAACCACTAGTGTCCGGTAGAAAATTGGGAAATTTTAGAATAAGCGCGTGATTATGCGGTTCTCCAGGTTTTCAGGGACACGTTCGACTTGAAAAAATTCAAAAGTTTTCCACAGGGTAAACTTCTGCCTCCAACCATAGGAGGCGCCACATGTATGCTGGTAAGTGATGCCAATGACACAAGAGATTGGCGAATCTACGCCTGTTCTGGAGCGCCCCCGCTGTCACTCCAAAATGCAGATGATCTCCTTCATTACCGAAACCAAGGCAATTCGGGATATTTTGGCTTCCATCGGCCTAGCCACGGCTCCGCCTGAGCCAGCCAAGGCCTATGTGACCACGCAGCAAGAGCACTTCTCATTCGATTATGTGGAATAAAAAACAGTCAAATTAGACTACGAGGGCGGAGCTCTGTGAAAAACCTGGGGAAACCCACAAAAATAGGCGCGATTTGGATGAAGCCTGATCTAATCTCTCAAATGAAGAGGAAAAATTGTTTTTTGAGGACAATTTTAGGAAATTTTGACTGAAGTCGGGCTCAAACTGGAAGGGCTGTAAAAGAGGAATTCAAAAAAATAGCGTTTGAATTTCCTATGAGCCTATGAGCTTTACACTGAAGTGACAAGAAGGTGGGGGTATGACTTTGCCCGGAAATACATTGCGTTGTGTAAGGGTGTGTTGCGTTATGTTGCCACCTGCCCTCCCCTAGATTTTTTCGGGTTACATTCATTTAGGCCAGTCGGTATGCCGTGGCAACCAAGGTGTTTGTGTTAGGTTGTGATGCGTTGCATACCGTTACACCAGAGGGGCCACCCTTCGTTGAGCGGACGAATTTGTGAGTTGAGTTAGGATGCGTTGGGTTGGGTTTTGTCTGCATTCAAAAGTTTTGTTCTGATGGCGCGTTCCAAAATATTTGATTTTTGCCCATTGGGCAGGGAATCCCCAAATTTATTTAAACCCATCCATTTTTTGACAAATTACATCAACTGATGTATTGTCAGAAATGTGAAGAATCGGGATTTGATTCGTAATCTGCAAAAACTGGGCTGGTGGCAACTGCCAAATAGTGGTCCTCATGAAAAATGGACTAATGGCCATGATTGCAAGGCCGTTCCAAGGCACAAGGAGATAAACGAATTTACCGCAA
>JAESQZ010000048.1 GCA_016764955.1 Deltaproteobacteria bacterium
GCTGTAAACGCACTTCTTTTTGAAGAGCCGTATGCGGGAAATCCGCACGTACGGTTCTGTGGTGGGGCCGGTTCAGTAATGGGCCGGTCTACCCGATCTGATAAATTTGGCTGTTCACGTCGAAGTATTTACAGAGCGCTTAAAGAATTAAAAGAGCAGGGGTACTTGGTTGAAACGAAGAAGCGGGAGAATAGGTGCAAAGTTTATGAGCTAAAAGCTGTCATACCAGCACCTCGTATTGTCATCCCAGCGCAGGCTGGCATCCAGAATAGGCCGCCAGACAGACTGGATCCCAGCCTGCGCTGGGATGACAAAATGGAGCGTCAGGGTGATAAAATAGCCCTCTGCACCCAAGCCAAATTCTGGCTCGACAACTGCCGAAATGTACTTCGATACAATTTCCCAGAAAGCTTTGATTGGGAAAAGTTTTTTCCAGAAGCCACGCATAAAATCAGGCACGTTGAGCACCAAACCAAATTTTGGCGCCTCATGTTTGATAATCTCTATTTAATTCAAGAGCGCGAAACCGGCAAGCCGCATAGTGCCAGAACTGATAACCCAGACTCGACGCTGTTTGGCGTCTCGTATCCTAAAGTACCACCAGCAGAAAGATTGGAGTATATTATGCGCACAAGGCCATCTTATCGATCGTGAGCTGGGCTGTCCCAGGTAAATTTGCCCCGCCCCTTCCAGGGGCTTAAAATGTGTGCCGTCGGCGTTAACCCAGCCCTAACGGGCTGGGCTGTGGCACCGTTGCCCATTCCATGGGCGAAAACCGATAAAGACGAACATCCCCTGCGCCTGACAGGATACCCATCTTCACATCAGCAATTTTTTATTCAACCATGATGAAATGCTCCCGTTCTCCGGGCCTGGAAGGCCCATAGCTGCCACAGCCTGGCCACCAGCGGGCGCTGGCGCCGGAGGTGCCGCGCACGCGTGGGGCCAGGTTAAGATAAGTGGTCCAAAAGCGCTCTAACGGCCAGCTCATAGCCCAAACCACCAAAACCTGAAATCGTTCCAATGCAGATAGGAGCGATGACAGAGACATGCCTAAAATCTTCTCGCGCAAAAACATTGCTTAAGTGCACCTCAACAGCTGGCTTCACAATCGACGTGACAGCGTCTCTCAGTGCATAAGAAGTATGCGTATAAGCGGCTAAGTTTAATATAAGCCCATCAGCATGTACTGCTTCATGAATTGCGTCGATTAGAGCGCCTTCACAATTGCTTTGAAAGAAATCTAATTCATGCTCTTTGCCAAAAATATTTTGGAGCTGCTCTTCGATGCCTTGTAGTGTGAAGTGCCCATAGATACCAGGCTCTCTGGTCCCCAATAAATTTAAGTTAGGCCCATGAATTACTTTGATTTTCGCCATTTTTTCTAAACTCCTTCCAGTAATCTTTTGTGAATCCCGCCAAAAGAGCCGTTTGACATGCAAAGCAAAACAGCTTTAGGACTCACATGTTTCTTTGCGTAAGATACTATGTCGTCAATCGAATCAAAAGCTGCTGCTTTTTTGCCAATATCTGATGCTAACTTCTTAACATCCAAGCTAACTGCCGGGTCAAGCTGCCTGCCACAGGGCGCTAGCAATACCTGATCAGCTGCCTCAAAACTCTTGGCGTAGTCATCTTGAAAAATACTTCGACAGCTACTGGTCGAGCGCGGCTCAAACAAAGCCCAAACAGGTCTTTCTTGATAGCGCTTTTTGGCGCCTTCTAGAGTTAAGCGAACAGCAGTGGGGTGATGCGCAAAATCGTCAATAATCGTCACACCATTTTTCTCGCCAATGACTTCCAGGCGACGTTTCACCCCTTTAAAAGTCTTAAAACCTGATGCTATTTCGTCATGTGACAACCCTGCGGCTTGCAAAATACGATAACAGCCTAAAGCGTTCTGGGCACCATGGCGTCCTGACAAACCGACTTCAACAGGCCTCTCGTCTATCATCATACGCAAACCTGACGCTGACTCAGACCATTCATCTGGCTCGCTATATTCAACCAACGATGCTTTCAACTTACTCTTAGCTAATGCTTTTTTGAGTTCTGGGAAATTGGTATTTAAAACAACAGTGCCCTCTTTAGGTACTAATGATATCACTTGTGAGAAACGCTCAACAATTTGATCAACATTGTCATAAATATCAGCGTGATCATATTCAAGCGAGCTGCAGAGCAAATAAAATGGCTTGTAGTGTAAGAATTTAGGCCCCTTATCAAAGTAAGCCGTATCGTATTCATCGCCTTCTACGACGAAGAAGGGCCCTTTGCCTAATCTAAAACTTTCTTTGAAATTTTGGGGGATACCCCCCATTAAAAAGCTTGGGTCTTTGCCAGCATGCATGAGCACATGAGCCAGCAAAGCACTGCAGGTTGTTTTGCCATGCGTTCCAGCAGCCACAAGCGAGCGCTTATCCCCTATAAATAACTGCGCCAAAGTCTCCGGAAACGACTGGCACTTGAGCCCCAGATTTTTAGCTTCTTGGGCCTCCACATGATTCTTACTAACGACATTGCCCACCACAACCAGGTCAATATCAGCGTTTAAATTACTCGCCTGATAAGGCGTGCGGGCCTCAATCCCCCACTCTTGAAGTTTGTCATTCATAGGCGGGTAAACAGCATTATCTGACCCAGTAACCTCGTGACCAGCTTGTTTCAGCAACCCTGCAAAGGCACCCATCGCAGTGCCAGCAATTCCAATTAAATAAACCTTCATAGCGCTTAAACTAAATCCTACTCTTGAGACAGCGATCAAGACCTTATCTATTTTCCAATACTATAGCGCCCCCAGTGGTTGCTGGTGGCATAGCGGCAATCGATTTGTTGATGGACTCAACTGAGTTAAGAGATAATCTGGAAAGTAATACCCGCTATTTTCGCGAAGGCATGAGCCAGTTAGGTTTTGACTTATTACCTGGCACACACCCCATCGTACCCATTATGCTGGGCGATGCACCGCTTGCGCTCGAATTGGCTAATCGTATGTTGGACAAGGGTGTGTATGTCATCGCCTTCTCATTCCCTGTGGTACCTGAAGGTCGGGCACGTATCCGTACTCAGATTTCTGCCGGTCATACC
>JAESQZ010000006.1 GCA_016764955.1 Deltaproteobacteria bacterium
CAAAACCAAAGTGTCAAAAGCTTCTAAAGCAAGACGTTTAGAAAATAAAAAACGCCTGAGCCTCAAAAAGAAACTCAGGCGTGTGTTGGGAGATTAAAGCCTGGCATTAGTTCATCAAAACACTTTGGATTGCTTTCGCGTGCTTTTTTGATGAGGCGCATCATGCTGGTGCCGCGATCGGGTTGCTCCAGATCTATAATATAACAAGCTTTTTTAGCGCGAGTAAGGCCGACATAAAGTAGCCTGGGGACCTCTGCTTCTGCTTTAGAACGCAATTTTTGGCGCACAGCATCTATAGGCGTTGGGAATTGCTTTTTCTCAGTGCTATTTTGGGGTGCACAAAGCGCAATAGGCCTATTTTTATGGCTGACTGCTAAGCCAACAGCTGGGTCAAAAGCAATCGAGCTGCTTTCACTGGGTTGGGTGCTCGCCAAATCTGCCAAACAAACTACTGGGAATTCTAAGCCTTTGGATTGGTGAAAAGTCATGATTCGGACGGCTTGTTCTTTATGAGAGAAAGTCTCAGCGAGTGATTCTTTAGGGGGCCTGTCTAGCATTTGCCAAAGATTTGTTATTTTTTCTTCATAGTTTTCTAGAGCGTCGATTAAAAGCGTTCGAAGTTTGAAAATATTGGCTAGTTTCTGCTCTTTTTCGGGGTCTTGTTTGAGAGACTCTAAATAGCCGCCGTCTGTTAAAAGCCTATCGATAATTTCGGCGATGCGAATTTTTCCAAGTTGCTCACGAAGCTTAATAAATAAATTTGGAAGCTTATAAGTTTTCCAGTCTATTAAATCTGTGTCTGTTGTATCGCAAAAGGGTGAGCGCATTAAAGTCAGCTTGGCATAGGGATCTTCGGGTTTGATCAAGAGATAAAGCGCTGCAGAAAAATCGCTGACTTCTAAGCGGCTATAAAAATTATCGCCGCCTTCGATACGTACGGGGACGCCTAGTTTTTGGAGTTCTTGTGCCATGGGGTAGGCTGACTTAATTCGGCGGACTAATATGACGATGTCGTTTGGTTTGCATGTCACCCCGGCCTTGAGCCGGGGTCCAGTACTGGATCCCGGGTCAAGCCCGGGATGACAGCTTTCGCTTAGCAACTCCTCGATCTTCTTAGCCCAGTCTTGCTTGAGAATAGCCCCAGCTTGACCATGATGTTCGTGCAAAGCCTCTAAAGCTTGGGTCTGGTCAAAGCCTGGAATGGTCGCATGGGCGACTAAGTTCACAAATTCGATTAGTGCACCTTGGGAGCGCCGTGAAAGCTTAAGGCTTTCTTTATCGCCAGCGACGCGATCGAAAACAGTTGCATCAGCGCCCCTGAAGCCATAGATGCTTTGTTTGGGATCGCCCACAACAAAAAGCTCGGAATTTTCTGAAAGCGCTCGAATTAACTGTTCTTGAATAGGACTTGTGTCTTGATATTCGTCAACCAAAATACAACGAAAGCGATCTTGTTGTGTGTGGCTAAGTTGTTTTGAAAAATATAACAAGTCGCTAAAACCAAGCTGTTTGGTCTCGCGTTTATGAATATCAACTTGACTAGCATACTCGATTAATAAGCCAGCTAAAGCTTTTGCATCTGGCTTAGTTGCTTGGGTACATAAGAAAGAACCAAAAGCAACGACGGCATTAACTAGATTATTTCGAAGTTCGTCGTTGCCAAAGCGGCCAGACAAGCAGCCTCGCATATCTCGAAATGCTGCTGCGACGATATATTCTTCGCCGGGGTAAAGTTTATGAAATTTAGTCAAAGCTAAGCCAAAGTTTTCGAGGCGTTTTTGGGCTGCGCCTTTTGGTTTAATATCTCGAAATATTTCGTAGGTTTCTCGGATATTTTTAAGAAGCTCTTGATCTTGCTGGGCTAATACTTGTGGGTATGAGATATGCTTAGGCTCTAGGCCTTGTTCCCGAATATTTTGAAGCAGTGAAACTAAGACTTCGCGTAAACCCGGGGTATCGCCGAATTGTCTGATTTGAAAGCGAGCGACTAGCTTGCCTATATTCACACTGTCGTTGTCCAGAGAACGCAAGATAACTTCTTCGGCGATTTTTAAGCAAATTTTCTGATCGTCGTAAGGCGATAAAAGTTCAAAGTCGCCGAAAGCATTGCCCACGATTTGTGCGCACAGTGCATGAAAAGTGCATATAGGTGCTGAGAGCAGAGCACGCGCGCTTTGGCCAGAGTTTTGTACTCTTGATATAACGCGTGCACGCATTTCGGCGGCTGCTTTTTGAGTAAAGGTGATGGCTAGGATTTCAGAAGGCTTAAAGCGTTTTAAACACTCAACATAGCTTTCAACTAATGTGTAAGTTTTTCCAGTTCCAGCACCCGCAATGACGATACGAGTTGATTGGGTCATAGGGCAACGAGGATGACTCCTATGAGTGCAATTGTAGCGCCAACGGCTTTGGTAACTGTAAGTGGTAGCCCGTCAACCCAGGTGTCCCAAACCATGGAGGTTACAACTTGTGCGGTGACGAAGGAGATAAAGACAGTCAAGGCTCCAAGCTTATTCATGCAGGTTGGGATTCCGAAAATCACTGAAAAGCCAAATAAGCCTGGGAAAATATACCACCATTTCCATTCAAAAGCTGCGCCAACTCCAGCTTGAAAGGGGCCTAGCCGATCTGGAATTGTCTGCGCCAGTAGAAATAAAACACCAGCAGCGCCTAGAATAATGGCAGCGTTAACGAGGAGAATCAGCGCCAAGCCGTATTGTTGACTGATTTGTTTGTTAAGCGTGTTTTGAAGAACACTCATGACACCAATTGCGACGGGGGCTAAAAAGTAGAAAAGCATGAGGTTCTTGTAAGCAGGGTGAGTGGAGTGCGCAAGGCCTATCGGCTGTCATGCTGGCGCAGGCCAGCATCTCTCCATTGAGAACTAGACCCTGGCCTACGCCAGGGTGACTATTAAAACCTTGAAACCTTAAGTGGCACCCGCCAAACCGCGAGCTCTTTTTGATTTGAATCACTTAACACAGCGCGAACAAACATGATTTCTTCAATTGGCAAGGGTTTAAGTGACTTGAGCTCGACAAAGTAGCGATTTTCTTTTTTGCTAAGCTCTGACTTTGCAGGAATTGGGATTCCTTCTGAGTCTGTAATGTCGACTCGAATATTCTCGCCTGGTTTTAGATCTTGCTCCCAGTGAATGCTTTTAACTCGGTTTGGGATCTTCCAAGGTGTTAGTGCTGTGGGGTTTGCTAACGTGGGGACTGGGCCACAGAGATCCATGATGCGATTCAGATGATAAGTATCAGGTGGCCTAAATCTATAGGCATTTAGGCAAGGGGCATTAGAGGTGTTGAGTAAATTAGGTAAGTTTTGATAGCGAGCATAGACAATAGGGTCTTTTAGAGCAAAAAGAACGTGAGCTTGAGGCCCGCCATCTGTGAAAGGTGTTTTTTGGCACGCTGATAGGGAGAGTAGCAGGATCATTGTCATGCCAGCGAAGGCTGGCATCCAGAATAAGGCTGAACATCGGACTGGATGCCAGCCTTCGCTGGCATGACAAGATGTAGGCTGGCATGACAATGCGGCGCGCGTTTCTTTCACACTGCCCCCCTCAACGCCGACTCCAATGCCGTCTTGCTATCTGTCTTTGCATCACGATACTTAACGATAATAGCAGCCTGAACGTTTAGATTATTTGTTCGTGCAAACGCGCCTTTGGCTGGTCTGCTACCAGGTACGACAACAGCGTTTTCAGGAACTTGGCCAGTCCAAGTTGTTTCTTGTACTAAATCATAAATTGGCGTGCTGCCTGTTAGTACAACGCCAGCTGCAATAATGGCCCGTTTGCCGATAATGACGCCCTCGTAAAGACCTGTGTTACCGCCAACAAAAGCGTTATCTTCTACAATAACTGGTTTGGCGCCGATTGGTTCTAGAACACCGCCAATTTGAGCAGCAGCAGATAGATGCACGTGTTTTCCGACTTGTGCGCAGCTGCCTACCAAAGCATGTGAATCAACAAGGGTGCCTTCGTCTACAAAAGCACCGATATTAATATAAGCAGGTGGCATAATAATCACGCCAGGTGCAACAAAAGCACCTCGCCTAATGGCTGTGCCGCCAGGTACGACACGAACCTGATCTGAGACTCTAAACTGCCTTACTGGGAGCGTATCTTTATCTACAAAATCACCCATCTGAATTAAACTGCTTTCTTTGAATGCAGTTAAGATGGCTTGTTTGACTTCTTCGTCAGCCTGCCATTCGCCTGTGGCATTTTGAAATGCAGCACGGCGTTCGCCAGTTTCTAACTGGTCTAAGATTATTTTCCAAGCAGGTGTTGACATAAGTCCTGGTAAACTCCAACCGCTTTTTCCAAGTCAGAAACCGCGATTTTTTCATGTGCAGTGTGAGCGTCTAAAATAGAGCCGGGGCCAATCAAGACAGGTTTTCCTATCGACATGAGATGGGGAACATCGGATCCAAACCGTACAACTGTGGACCCCAAATTCGGGATTGGCTCAAAAGACAGAGGAGAAGAGGCTGTGAGTACTTCCACCTGCGTGTTCTTGTGAATGAGGGAACGAATCTCGTTTTCGAGCTTCTCATGTTCAATGGTTGTGCGCATGACACAGTGAGCCTGTGCTTTATCAGCGATCACGTTGGCAGCTCTCCCGCCTTCGAGGGTGCCAATATTAAGTGTCGTTTGGCCATAGGCTTTATTATTTGGCCAGGGGTGATTTAGAAGTAGGTGTAGATCATGAATAAGTTGATGCGTTGCAGAAACACCTGTTTCTGGGTAAGCGCTGTGGCCTGTTTGGCCATGTGTTGTCAGTGTAAATGCCAAAGCACCCTTCATGGCAGAGGCTGCTTTTAAGTCAGTAGGCTCGCCATTGATAAAATATTCTACTTTGGGGGCAAAACCTTGGGCAGCTTGTTTAGCACCTTCGCTATTGGTTTCTTCTCCAACCAAGAAAAGTAATCCCACATCTTCAAACTTTCGGGCTGCTATAATCATGGCGGCCATAATGCCTTTGGCATCACAAACGCCCCTGCCTCTAATTAGTTCGCCTTCTAAAGTAGGTGGGATATGAGGCGGGACTGTATCCAAATGCGTTGTTAGGAGAATCCGAGGAGGTTTTTTTACGGCCAGCAGATTATGTCGATCGCCTACAGCTTGTAGTTTAATCTCGTAGCCCTCGTTAGTTAGGAGCTTGGCAAGATATTGGGTTAAAGCTTGTTCATTGCCTGTGATAGATGGAATTTTGCACAGGGCTAGCGTAAGATCTATGGTGTTCATTTGAATCTAGAAGCAAATACATCAAACTGCTCCTGATGGAAAGAGCCGCGAGGCTTTAGAGCCAATTTTTTGTCAATTTTAGATTCTAAGAAACTTAAGGTATCTCCCTCGAAATTTCTCATGAAATCAATGACTTCTGGGTGAGCTTGAACGACTAGCTGGTCCTCTTCTTGATTCCAGTTATGCTCAGAAAGCTCACGAAATACCTCATAGCTAATGGTGCGTTTTGACTTGAGGCTCCCTTTGCCATCACAGTAGAAGCAAGGCTCGCACAAAGTATGCTCTAAGCTTTCACGCTTTCTTTGACGCGTCATTTCCACGAGTCCAAGCTCACTTATCTTAATGACATTGCAGCGCGCTTTGTCTTTTTTGAGGATGTCCTGAAGGGCATTTACAATGCGCTCTCGGTCTTCCTCTTGCTCCATGTCAATGAAGTCAATAATGATCATGCCCCCAATATTTCTGAGGCGTAGTTGAAAAGCGACTTCTTTGACTGCTTCTAAGTTTGTTTTTAAGATTGTTTCATCAAAGTTGCGCCGCCCAACAAAACGGCCGGTATTAACATCGATAACCGTGAGTGCTTCAGCTTGATCAATGATGAGATACCCGCCTGAACGTAGCCAGACCTTGCGATTCATGGCGCGTGTAATTTCAGATTCGATGGAATAGTGGGAAAAAATGGGTTCTGGACCTGAGAAGAACTCAATTTTTTCAGCCAGTTTAGGATCTATCAGCTCAGTGAATTTTCTAACGTGTTCTACTTCAGCCTTGTCATCAATCATGATGCGTTCAAGTTGATCATTGGTCATGTCTCGAGCGCATTTTAATAAGAGATCAAGCTCGGGTTGTACCAAGCTAGGTGCAGGGAGTTTTGAAGCTCGTTTTTGGATATCTTCCCAAAGTGAGATGAGAAAGCGGCAATCGTCCTCAAGTCTTTCTTTTGAAACGCCTTGTGAAATGGTTCTGGCGATGAAGCCAGTCCCTTCAGGAGCCATGGGAGTCAAGATGCTTTTTAGACTCTCACGCTCTGCTTCATCAGTTATTTTACGGCTGATCCCAATATGGGCAGACATGGGTAAAAATACAACGTGATGGCCGGGAATCGATGGGTTGCAATTGACACGAGGCCCCTTGGTTCCGATTGCGTCTTTCATGACTTGAACAAGAACTGTTTGGCCAGACTTAATTAATTCTTGGATAAGAAGATTGGGACGTGGTGGCCGTGTCGGCATATCTGTTTCTTCTGGATCTAAATCTCCAGGCTCATGGGGTAGGATATCGCCAACATATAAAAAGGCAGATTTTTCGAGGCCAATATCGAGAAAAGCAGCCTGCATGCCCGGCAGAACACGCTGCACTTTGGCTAAATAGATATTACCAACCAGCCCTTTATCAGCCCTTCTTTCCAACATGAGCTCTACAAGCTGGGCATTTTCAACCAGTGCGACACGTGTTTCAAAGGGGGTTGAGTTGACCAGGAGTTGTGTCGTCAACGTATGCCTCTTCCTCGCTTAATAATGCTTGTTCCACGATAAATATGTTTCGTGCGTCCTATATCATGAATACGATGTTCAGCCAAAGTTTTAGCAGCCTCTAAAGTGGTTATTTTATCTTCCTGTGCGATATGTAACAGCCTCGTAATGATATTAAAAATGCCGCTAGCTTGTTCCATAGCGTGCGATCTTTCATAATTAATTAGCTCGTTGGCGACATTAATAAGTCCACCAGAGCTAATGACGAAATCGGGAACATATAAAATATCGCGCTTCTCTAGTTCTGCGCTATGTTTGTCTTCTTGAGCCAAGACGTTATTGGCACTGCCTGCAATAATCTGGCACTGTAGCCTTGGAATTGTATCATCATTGACAATGCCTCCGAGAGCACACGGGACGAATACTGTACAAGGCACATCATAGATTTTGTCTGGATCAACAAACTCGATTCCTGAAAACTCTTGGTTGACCCGTGTAATACTATCAGGATTGATGTCGGTCGCTACAATTTTAGCACCTGTTGGGACAAGGTGATGTAGGAGATGAAAACCTACTTGACCAATGCCTTGTACAGCAATCGTGTGACCTTTTAGTGAGTCTGTGCCAAGCTTAAAATCGAGAGCCGCTTTAATTCCTTCGAAGACACCATATGCGGTGACAGGGCTTGGGTCACCTGAGCCCCCTAAAGAGTGATTGATCCCGGTGACGTAATCAGTCTCCTGCCAAACCCAGGCCATATCTTGCACAGTTGTGCCGACATCTTCCGCGGTGATGTAGCGGCCACCTAAACTTTGAACAAAGCGACCAAAGACTCGAAATAGCTCTTCTGTTTTCATGGTTTTTGGATCACCAATAATAACGGCTTTTCCACCGCCAAGATTTAAGCCTGCTGCAGCTGACTTATAGGTCATGCCACGGGAAAGTCTTAAAACATCTCGCAAAGCATCTTCTTCTGATTCGTATGGCAACATTCTACAGCCCCCTAAGGCAGGGCCTAGAGTTGTGTTATGGATGGCGATGATAGCCTTGAGGCCGCTTCCTTTATCATTACAGAAGATGATTTGTTCGTGTTCTCTTTTAGCAAGCGCATCAAAAACGTTCATAAATCCTAAACCTCACCTTCAAAAATATATTTGGCAGGGCCTTTCATTTGAATATGAAGGCCATCACTCATTTGACGAGCGATAACATAGAGGCTTCCGCCTTTTAAGTGAACCGTTATTTCTTCGTTTGCTGGGAGCTGATTTTCGTGGACTAACCAAGCTGTAGCAGCACAGGCTCCCGTGCCGCAGGCAAGTGTTTCACCGACGCCACGTTCGAAAACACGCACTTCAATTTCTCGAGGACTCTGGATTTTCACAAATTCTGTGTTGAGATTGGGATCAATTAAGCTTTCAGTGACAGGTTTTTGAAAAACCAAATGCGGGTTACCAGTCGAGACTTGGTTGCCATTGATTTCGGCTAGTCCCATGTCAACTGTCCATAGTCCATGCTCAAATTTGCAAGGCTTAGGTCCAGCGTCTGTTTCAATCTGCTCGACAACATGGCCTTGATCTAGAAGCCACTGGGCAACACAGCGAATTCCGTTTCCGCACATTTCTACGGTTTCACCATCGGCATTAGCAACCTTCATGTGCCAGCGGCCATTTTCTTGAAACACAAATAAAATGCCGTCGGCGCCAATTCCAAAGTGGCGATTACAATACTGGTGAATTGCCTGAGGTTCTAAGTAGGGTTTTTGAGGGATTATGATGAAATCATTCCCAAGCCCTTCGTATTTGAAAAAGCGCATCAATAAGCTTATAGAAGAGCTTATGTTGGAAGGCAAATGGATGCTGTTTTTATTTTTTTTGCTTAATGGCTGTATGGTTCATACCAAAGCTGTGCCGTTAGCTGATTCAAAAGACTTTAAAATTTACTGGTTAAAACGAGATTTATATGGCGGGCGTTTTTATGACGATGATCGCTATCGCTTGCTTAGTTTTGTATCTGGCTCGGAACTGAAACTTTTGAAAAGCCCACTTGGGCATTGGATTACGCCACCTGCTTCAGATGAGAAAATATTGGCTGGTACTCGAGTGGTTGTTCGAAAAACTGAGTGGCCATCTGACTTGAACTTGCCAACTAGGCCGCTTTTCACGCCTAGGCATCTCGTGTGGGTATATCTGACAGTGGCAATGGAGCGAGGATTTGTCAGGATGGAGAAGGATAAAACATATATTTTACTTGCTCCAGATCATATTCAATCTAAGAGAGATTTCGAATTTTGGTGGGAGCAATATTTTTCAGATAAAGATATTAATTGGGAACGTTTGGAGCGAAAGCTATCTTTTGTCATGTCAGCGGAGGCTGGCATGACAATATTTTGAAATAGCCTGCTTTACTTGCGTGTTTCTTCTTTCATGGTGGCACATGAAGTTCAAACAACCCAAAGTGAGTTGATTGAGCAATATGGTTCTTTTGTTCGATCCATTGCGAGGCAGGTAAAGAAGACTGTTTCGCACCGCATTGATCTAGACGATTTGGTTTCTTACGGGATGTTGGGTCTTCTCGAGTCAGCCAAGCGTTTTGATCCCCAACAAGGCGTTAACTTTACAACTTTTAGCTACTATCGTGTTCGAGGTGCTATTTATGATGGCTTAAGGGGAATGGGGTGGCTCAAAAGAAATGAGTACCAAAAAATTCGATTTGGTGAGCAAGCCAACGCCTATTTAGAACAAGCTAGCGGGTCAAGTGATCAAGAAGGTTTGGAAGAATTAGCCAACCAAGTAAACGGCCTTGTAACTATATTTGTAACCTCACTGGAAGGGCTTGAGCGTCAAGAATTTGAAGGAACATCACCTGATACCCAGGAAGACAGGCTGCTTAATTTAGAACTTAAAGAAATCTTGAAAAAAGCCTTATCGAAGTTGCCTAAGGCTGATCTCGAGCTCATTCAGCTATATTATTTCCAGGATTTGAGTCTAGAAGAGGTGGGCAGAAAAATAGGTCTTTCTAAGTCTTGGACTTGCCGTAAGCATGCCAAGGTCATCGAAAAATTGAATAACTTGATGAGCTCAGTTAATAGGCAAGGCACTTGACCTTGTCATGCCAGCCTGCGCTGGTATGACAATATCGACGTCTTTAACAACACATCTCGCTTTTTGCCGATACCCTATGGTACAATAGCAGTAAGGGAGGCAATATATGCCGATAGCACCGGTTTCTGGTGGAGCGCAGCAGGTTCAACAGGCCTTAAAAGAGGCTCAAAAGCAGGTTAAGCCTTCGGGGCCCGGCCAAGAGAATTTTGGGCAAGTTTTGCAGGGTAAGCAAGCGGGGGCGACTCAAGGAGCTCAAAGTGTTGGCCAGATTAATCAAGTTAATTTGCAAAAATCCCAAAAAGTTCCGACAGCGATTAAGAGCTTGTTGAATCATTGGTCTAGGGACTCTAATTCCATGAACAAAATCATGAAGGTGGCCTTAAGTGGTCAGAAGTTTAACCCACAAGAACTGATTGCTTTACAAAACGCAACTTATAAAGTGTCATTCGAATTAGAAACGATGAGTAAGCTGGTTGAAACAGCAACAGGTGCAGTGAAAACCACTATGCAGACTCAAGTTTAATGGTTAAGGGGGCGAGGTGTATCTCTAGTAAGCATTAAGGTTTACTAGAAGGTTAAATATGATTCCTGTTTTTATTGCTTGTGTGGTGTTTCTTGCCTATGTTTCTGCAGCGGAAACAGCTCTTACGTCCCTATCTGAAGCAAAGACGCGTCAACTTATTGAAAGTGGCCGTAAGCGCTATCGTGTCTTGCGACTCTGGGCAGAACATCCGAACCGAGTCCTGACCACGCTTCTGATTGGTAATAATATAGCTGGCGTCTTAGGAGCTTCTATTGCGACAGTTATGGCGACTGAGCTTTTTGAAAGCTTTGCGATTGGAATTGCTACTGGGTTTACAACTCTGGTGATGCTGATTTTTGGAGAAGTGACTCCAAAGACCTTTGCTCGGCATAATGCGGTTCAGCTAGCGCCTGTTCTCATGCGTATGCTGTTGCCATTTTATTGGCTTGTGTACCCGATTGTGTTTGCGCTGACTCATATGGCTGCGCTAGCCGTTAGGCTTTTAGGGGGTAAGACTGCTTCAGAAGGGCCTTCTGCGACTGAAGAAGACATTGCCTATATGATTCGCTTAGGCCACCAAGAGGGTGTCTTGGCGACAGAAGAAGGCGAAATGCTCGAGAGTGTTATTGAGTTTAGAGACACCTTGGTTAAAGAAGCGATGGTTTCTCGTACGCGTATTTGCTCATTAGAAAAGTCCGTGAGCTTTGACGAGGTGAAGACGCAGGCTCTTAAGCATGGTCATTCTCGATGGCCGGTTTATGAAGATAATATCGATAATATTATTGGTATATTTTATGTGAAAGAGTTGCTGAATCCCGAACTCAAGAATTGGGCAGATGTTTTGCGTCCAGCGCTTTTTGTCCCTGAGATGATGAAAATAAGCGAGCTCTTAAAAGAGTTTCGAAGAGGTCAAGCTCATTTAGCGGTTGTTGTAGATGAATATGGTGGAACCGCAGGTATTATTTCGCTCGAAGACGTTTTAGAAGAGATCGTGGGCGAAATACGCGATGAATATGATGATGAGGAAGAAAAACTCTTAACCAAGCTGGCAGACGGCACTTATGAGGCGAGTGGGCTTGTCAGCATTCATGACTTGGGGGAGGCTCTTGAGTTTAAATTTCCAGACGAGGAAGACTATGAAACTTTGGGTGGTTTTCTGATAGCAACCTATGGAAAGATGCCAGGTGAGCGGGATCAGATTGATTTCGATAGATGGCGCTTTATCGTAGATAAAGCTGACGAAAAGAAAATCGAGCGCGTGAAAATATGCCCAATTTCTCCAGAATTCTAGAGCGAGTTGAAGATCCGAAGTGGCGACGCCGTCTATATAGTTTTCAGCATGTTTTCGATCGCCTGTTGCCTTTGGGGGGGATGTCTGAAGGTAATCGGGTTGAAGTCTTTACCGAAAATGATCAAGTGCTGGAACAAATGATATCAGCCATTGAACAGGCTAAAAAGCGTGTGTGGCTCGAGACCTATATTTATGAGCCGGATTCTGTAGGACTTAAGTTTCGTGAAGCTCTAATCAATGCGGCCAAGCGTGGTTGTGAAGTTATATTTATGTTTGACCACTTTGGCTCCTCCCATTTAAATCGTTCATTTCTAGAACCGTTGCGTCGTTTGGGTGCCGAGATTTTTGACCTTAATCCCATTTGGCCATGGCGTCGTAAGGGGCCATTGCTATTTCGTGATCACCGCAAGATCTTAGTTGTTGATGATTTAAGTTTTTGCGGCAGTATGAATATTACGCTTAATCCTGGAAAAGGCTTTCGGGATACGGTCATGAAAGTTCAAGGTCCAGCGACTCATGATTTGGCTAAACTTTTTTTGAATACGTTAGCAGAGACAACTGGAAAAAACCGTGAAGAAAAATCCTTGGTGTCAGGATACCAAGGGGGCGTAACGGTTCAAGTCCTTGCCTCGAATCAACGGCGAAAGCTTTATTCTATCCAAAGTTCCATGGATTTAACTTTAAAGAGGGCTAAGCATAACTGTTATTTTACAACGCCATATTTCTTGCCCTATGATAAATTACGTAAAACAATTATCGAAGCGGCTGAGCGCGGTGTGGATGTGCGTATTTTGACAGCAGGCTTATCTGATGTTCCATTGATGCGTTTAGCAAGCCAGCATGTTTACGAGCAGTTTTTGAAAGCTGGTGTTCGAATTTATGAGATGCTGAATCAGACTTTACATGCGAAGACAGCAACGATTGATGGGGTCTATGCTTGGGTGGGGTCTTATAATTTGGATCATTGGTCGGCCCGTCGTAATTTAGAAGTTAATACCAGTGTGATTGATCGAAACCTGACTCGCGAGCTTGAGTCGCACTTTGAGAGTGACTTAAAAAATTGTCGAGAGATTTCTTTGCCGGTATGGAAAAAACGTTCTTGGTTTAGACGAATCATTAATTTTTTGGCATATCAAATCATGAGGCTTTGAACAACTTGTTCGCGCAATCCCAACCCTTTTAAGGGTGGATTAGCGAGCATTTTGGCAGCAGCCAAAAAAAGAATTTCTTTTTTACTTGCTTGTCTCACCAGATTAACATTATGGTCTTTTTACTCCGGGACGGAGTTGCCGCAAAACGGTACAGGGCGTGGAGTCCGCATAAGACCCAAAGACAAACTTTGGGCAATGGCCTGAGAAGCGTCAAAAAAGAAAGGACTACGTCGTGAGATTTAATCCTGGAAGCTCAGCCCCTTTAGGGGTGAGAGGAGTTCACAGCCCAGTATCTCAAGACGCTTACTTGCTTGCTGCTGATATTTATCAAACGGGTCGCCAAAAGGGAATTACGATTCGATCATCTACTGATTGCCTGATTTCAGCTTTAGCGATTCGTGCGAAGCTTCCTGTTTGG
>JAESQZ010000049.1 GCA_016764955.1 Deltaproteobacteria bacterium
ACGCCGTGTTAGCCTGTGGAGATATCGAGCGGGTTTCTGCTCGAGCCCAGGAATCTCACGTCCTTTAGGGCGGAGAGGATGTCAAAAGTCATAGGCCGAGGTCACTTTTGACGGATTCCCAAGGAATCAGGCTTTCTTTGCCGCTTTCCACATCGCTCATAATTTTTTTGGCTTCTCGAATATCAGCAGAGTCTTCCAGCTTTTCTAAGGCTGCCATATCTTCGATGGGTACAATATACGCCACTACTTTGCCGCGTCTTTCTAACGCAACACGATCTTTGGTGAACGCGACTTGATTAATCATTTCAGAAAAATGATCTCTTGCCTCTTTGGTGGAGTAATTAGTCATAAGCGCTTCTTTGTACATTGTAGCACAATTGGCGTAAAATAGCTGGCTATGGGCAAAACCTGTGATTTCTCCAGCCCTTATCACAGGCGTTTTGCATGGTTTCCTGAATCCAGGGGACATAGGCATCTACCCGCATGTTGTAGCTGCCTGTCATACAGGGTCCGTCCCATGTGTAACCGTGCGAAACCACACCAATTACAAATAGCTCCTTGCTGACTGAATTTTCTAGGTATGTAGCGCTACCAGAATCTCCTGAACACTGTCTTGGATCAAAGACGCTTCGCCCAACCCGCATTTTATATTGGCTGATCTCATCAATAAAGCTTTTGGCGTAAACTTTTCGGCGTTGCCAATTGTGTTGGACCATTGAGGACAGATTAGGTTCTTCCAACCCCCAGCCAACAATATGAACAGGCAGCCCATCTTGAAGCATGCTGGCGGCTTTGGGATTAATGAGTTTTGCGGGTTTGATGTGCCAAAAAGGCGTTTCTAAAAAGATTAGAGCGATGTCATGATCATTTTTCGAGGGTTTGTTGTAATTTTTTGGAATTGCGACATGGGTTGCTAATCGAGATTTATCTGGCTGGATTTGTAGGGGCAATAGATTGGATTGAGTGGAGATCAAAAAGTCGAGTTCTTTCTCAACGCAATGTGCGGCTGTTAAAACGACGTCTTCTGCAATTAGAGTCCCACCACAGTAAGATTTAACCAAGTTTTCTTCAAACCCCATGACCGCCAGTGAAGTCGGAATAAACTCCTCTCTGATTGGCTGCCCGTGGATGATTCGCGGAGCGAATTCGAAATCTTCATGGAGTGCAAAAACAGTGACTGATAGGAGTAGGCTAAATACAAGCTTTCGATACATATAGATTTAATACTCGTGAGTAGGCGAAATTGGTCTTGAGAATGCTTGACGAAAGCAGTGCGTCCCTCTAAAACTCTAGACTATGCCTGCATTTAAGCCGATTTCTAAAAAATTCTCCTTTCCTGAAGAAGAACTCAAAGTTTTGGAGTTTTGGAAAGAAATTTCGGCTTTTGAACAGAGCTTAGAAAACCGCAAAAGCAAAGACGGTTCTAACACCTATACTTTTTACGATGGCCCGCCGTTTGCGACAGGCTTGCCGCACTATGGGCATTTTGTTGCTTCGACGCTAAAAGACGTGGTGCCCAGATACTGGACCATGCGTGGTAAATATGTGGAGCGTCGTTTTGGGTGGGATACCCATGGTTTGCCGATTGAAATGGAAACCGAGAAAGTTTTGGGGCTTTCTGGGCCAACTGAAATCAAAAAACATGGGGTGGCTGAATTTAACGAGGCTTGCCGAAGCGGGGCTTTGAAACACGTTGCTGATTGGGAAAAGATTATCACTCGATTAGGGCGTTGGGTCGACTTCAAAAAAGATTATAAGACGATGGACGCATCGTTTATGGAGTCTGTATGGTGGGCCTTTAGTGAGCTTTGGAAAAAAGAATTAGTCTATGAAGACTTTCGGGTCATGCCCTTTAGTTGGCGATTATCAACGCCGCTTTCAAACTTTGAAGCCAACTTAGATTACAGAAGCATCCAAGATCCGGCGATTACAATTAGATTAAAACTGATGGATGATTCCCGTCATCCCGGCCCCCGAGCCGGGATCCAGCAAAATGACTGGACCCCGGATCAAGTCCGGGGTGACAAATCCGGGTGCACTTACCTCTTAGTTTGGACCACAACACCTTGGACTCTGCCCTCGAACTTAGCCGTCGCAGTTGGCCGTGATATCGACTACGTGCGTGCTAAAATTGAGGGTGATGATCGTGTTTATATTGTCGCCAAAGAGCGCTTAGAGTCTGTCTTGGGTAAAGACGCTGAAGTTTTAGAAGCTTTTAAAGGCGAAGCGCTTTTGGGTAAGCATTATGCGCCATTATTTGAACACTATGTGGGTCAATCGCCCAAGCTCTTTCAAGTGCTTGATGGCCATCATGTCACAACCGAGAGTGGAACTGGCTTAGTGCATATGGCGCCAGCATTTGGTCAAGAGGATTTTGATATTTGCCGTGAAGCCAAAATCCCCTTTATGGGCAATGAGCGTGTCGACGATGAAGGGCGTTTAGTTGATTTAGGCGTTAATATTAAAGAAGCTGACCCTATTTTAATCAAGCAAATCAAAGAGAAAGATTTGCTGTTCAAGCATGAGACTTGCCAACATAGTTATCCATTTTGTTGGCGCAGTGGGACGCCGCTTATATACAGAGCGATCCCATCTTGGTTTGTTCGTGTGACAGAGATTAAAGATCGTTTGGTTGAAAATAATAAGCTTATTCACTGGGTTCCTGAAGCAGTTGGCGACAAGCGCTTTGGCAATTGGCTCAAAGATGCGCAAGACTGGTGTATTTCTCGAAATAGATTTTGGGGAACGCCTATCCCGCTTTGGCAGTGCGAGTCTTGCAAAGAGCATGTGTGTTTGAGCTCTATTGCCGAGTTAGAAGAAAAAACAGGCAAGAAAATCGACGACATTCATCCACACAAAATCGACCACTTGAGCTTTAAGTGCACGAAGTGCACAGGGGTTATGAAGAGAATCCCTGAAGTTTTTGACTGCTGGTTTGAGTCAGGCTCTATGCCTTATGCGCAAAATCACTACCCGTTTGAAAACGAAGATTCTTTCGATGCAAAATTTCCAGCTGATTTCATTGCCGAAGGCTTAGACCAAACGAGAGCCTGGTTTTATACGCTGCTTGTTTTGTCGACGGCTCTATTTGACAAGAATCCATTCAAAAATGTCGTGGTAAACGGCATGGTGCTGGCATCAGATGGCTCAAAGATGAGCAAGTCCAAGAAAAATTACCCGGATCCATCTCTCGTCATGAACGAGTATGGCGCAGATGCCTTGAGGGCTTATCTGATTAACTCACCGGTTGTTCGAGCCGAGCCTTTGCAGTTTCAAGAAAAGGGCGTTCGCGAGATTGTGCGAACCGTGATGTTGCCGCTATATCACGCGTGGTCGTTTTTGATTCAATATGCGAATATCGACGGCTGGCAGCCGCCTAAGTCCCCCCCTTTGAAAAAGAGGGGCCAGGGGGGATTTGAAATCGACCGCTGGATTCTGTCTAAACTCCAGTCTTTAATTTCTGAAATTAACACCCAAATGGAAGGCTATTACTTATATCGTGTGATTCCGCCGATGCTGGGCTTTATCGATGATTTAACCAACTGGTATATTAGGCGAAGCCGCAGGCGTTTTTGGAAAAATGCTACCGATGAAGCAAGTAAAGCTGACAAAGAAGCTGCTTATCAAACTTTGTACGAAGTTTTGTTAACTTTTTCGAAAGTCATTGCGCCGGTGTTGCCATTTATTTCAGAAACTATCTATCAAAATCTAAATCCAGATACAGGCAAAAGCGTGCATACTTGTGATTATCCACAAGCAGATGCCAGTAAAATAGACAAAAAACTTGAGCAAGAAGTTGAAATAACCAGACAAGTAATTAGCTTGGGCCGTGCACTTCGTGAAAAGCATAAACTTAAAACGCGCCAGCCTTTGCAGGAAGTCATTATCGTGACGCATGTTGCTTCAGCACGAGAAGCTGTTTTGAACCATGCAGAGCTTGTGCAGCAAGAGCTTAACGTCAAAAAAGTTGTAGCACTTGAAGATGACCATACGCTTTGCGATATTAGTTTAAAGCCAAATTTTAAAACCCTGGGCAGGCGCTTAGGCGCGCGCATGAAAGAAGGCTCTCAAGCTATCTCAAAATTTAGCAGGCCTGAACTTAGTAAACTTCAAGCAGGCGAGAGTCTTAGCGTTGCTGGCGTCGATGTGATTCTAGAAGACGTCACAGTTACCCGAACTGCCAGAGCCGATATTGTCTTGGAAACCGAAGGTGCTTTAACTGTTGCGCTTGAGACAGACTTAACACCAGAGTTAGTTGAAGAAGGCCTGATGCGTGAAACCCTAAGCCAGCTTCAAAAACTGCGTAAAGATATTGGCCTAGAAGTCACTGACCGCATTGAGCTCAAATTTCAGACAAACTCCAAAGAGCTAGAAAAAGTACTTCGAGCTGCAGAGGGTTATTTGAAAGAAGAGCTCTTGGCGCAGGCTATTAGTTGGGAAAGCAGTCACTCTAGTGCCAGCCAGAGTTTAGATATCGATGGGTATGAGCTGCAGGTTTTGGTTATCCGTTGTACTCAGTGAGCTCACGAATTAGATTTGGCAAGACTGAGATTAAATAGAATGGGACGGACAAAATATTCTTGTGGATCCCAAGTTCGTTTTGAGAAATTTTCACGCCAAGGGGCAGCTTTTTTTCTTTCAAAAAGATCTGAATTGACTTACGGCGCCCGGTTTTTCCTGCTTTCACTTCAATCGGAACGATTTGTGAACCCGTTTGGATGACATAGTCCACTTCAGCTGTACTGGTTCTTGCCTCGCGGTGCCAGTAGTGGATTTGTGGATGCTGATAGAAGCCTTGATAAGTCAGGAGCTCTTGACCAACCAATTGTTCTGCAATGGCACCTGAATTGATTTGCGCGATATTTTCTTCCCAAAAAGCTTGTGTGTTTAAACGCAGAAATCTTTGCATAAGTCCAATATCAACAAAGAGCAGCTTGAACTTTTCAAATTTGGCTTGTGAGTGAAGAGGAATACCAGAGGCAGATGTCGCATAGACTTGTGAGACTAAGCCGGCCCAGCTCAGTTGCTGTAAAGTTTCTTTTAAGTCTCTGCTTTTAGCATCTGGATCGACATTGACGTATTTGAAAGCTTCACCGACAAGTTTCGGCGTGCGTTCGAAAAAACGTTGCAAATACCGGTTTGTGGTTTTACTCGCGTATTTTGAAAAATCAGTTTGATATGTTTCGATAAGTCTTGCGTGAATTTGTTGTGTTTCAGCGATCGAATGAGTATCAACAAAGGCCTGTATTGCTTCTGGCATGCCGCCAATGAGCAAATATTGACGTACAAGTTCCAACAAGCGTTTGTGAGCAATGGGTTCGAATGGTTTATGAATAGAGCTTTGCTCAATGGCCTCGACCAAAATGTCTTTGCCTAGTGCTTTTAGAAATTCAAGAAACGACATAGGGCGAACATAGAAAGGCTGAACTCGTCCGACAGGAAAAGAGAAAGAGCCCTCGTTTAATACAAACTCAAGCAGTGAGCCCGCAGCAATGACATGTAGTGCAGGCATTTCTTCTTTAAAATAACGTAGCGCCAGAATGGCTTGTGGGCAGTTCTGAATTTCGTCTAAAAATAACAGAGATTGACCAGGCAAAATCCGTGTATCCAAAGCGAGCTCTAATTTCGACAAGATAGACTTTGGATCTAAGTCTGTGAAACAAGCTGCTAAGTCGGGTTTTTTTTCAAAGTTAACGGTTATAAAACTTTCAAATGCTGTTTGACCTAGCTTTTCAACGGCAAAACTTTTCCCAACTTGTCTAGCACCCCGTAATAATAAGGGAATTCTGGTTTTGCTGGTTTTCCAAGCTAGCAATTGGCTGTCGAGTGTTCGTTTCATAGCCATAGTTTGGCTGAAAAACCAGGGTATTGCAACCGAAAAATGGCTAAAAATCCAGGATCTGGCTCTTTTCTGCTTTGGTGAGACCAGCCTTTTCTAAATGCTTAGTTTCACATATGTTTGAGGCTATCTAGTATGCTTAGCGCCAATAACATCAAACTGTCTTTTGGGTCTAAATTGATTTTTGACCAAGTCTCGTTCTCTTTATTGCCAGGAGAGCGTGTGGCATTGGTTGGCCAAAATGGCGCCGGTAAGTCGACATTTTTTAAACTTCTTGCTGGGCAGCTGGAGCCAGATGCTGGCAGCGTAGATTTGGCTAAGGCTAAGAAAATTGGCTTTTTAACCCAGACGCTGGGCTTGGATTTAGAACACAGCGTTGAAGAAGCTTTAAAGCATGGCTTTCAAGGCGAAGACTATCGTATCGAAGAAGTTTTATCGCGGCTGCATATCAAAGCCAGAAGCGAAAAAATTAAGAATCTCTCAGGTGGCGAGCGACGTCGAGTTGACTTGGCGCGTGTGCTTTTAGAAGAGCCAGATATTTTCTTGCTCGATGAGCCGACTAATCATTTGGACTTAGGGGCGATTAAATTTCTGGTTGATACTTTTAGGGCTACCAATAAGCCTCTGCTATTTATTTCACACGATAGTGCTTTTATAGATGAAGTCGCGACGCGTATTGTCGAGCTAGACTCAGGGAAGTTTTTTGCCCACGAAGCTTCTTATGCTCAGTTTATCGAAAACAAATTAATTCGAAGCGATATCGACCAAAAAACTTTGCATCGTAAAGACCGTTTAATGGCTCGTGAGCTTGCTTGGTTGCGAGCAGGGACACCTGCTAGGACTACTAAGCAACAAGCACGTATTTCGCGGGCTCAAGATTTAATTCAAGAAGTTGCTGACGAGTTTGAGCGCACGAGACCTAAACAAGTCGAGATAGAAGAGACCAAAAATAAGCGCCTAGCTAAGACTATTTTAGAACTCAAAGACTTAAGCTTTGAGCCACTTTTTAAAAACCTAAATTTAATTGTGACAGCTGGGCAGCGTTACGGAATTTTAGGCCCAAATGGCTCAGGTAAAACCACGCTTTTGTCGCTGATTTCGGGTTCTAGGCAGGCAACAAGTGGTGAAATTATCAGAGGCCCGCATACAGAAATTATTCAATTTGACCAAAACAGAGCACAGTTAGATCCGGAAAAAAGCCTCAAAGAAACCCTGGCAGACCAGGGTGATATGGTGTTCGTAGAAGAAAAGCCCATTCATATTGCAGGCTATTTGGATCGCTATTTATTCTCGTCTGCTGACCAAAATCGCAAGGTTTCGACTTTGTCTGGAGGCGAGCAAAACAGGCTTTTATTGGCTAAGCTTTTAAAACATGGTGCCAATTGTTTGCTGCTTGATGAACCCACGAATGATTTAGATTCGACATCGCTGGCTGTTTTAGAGGAGCGTTTAAATTCACATAAAGGCGTTGCTTTTATTGTGAGCCATGACCGGCGATTTTTAGATCGTGTTTGTAATCAAATGCTGGTGTTTGAAGATAGAAAAATCACAAACTATCCGGGCAATTATACGAGCTATGAGCGTTTAAGACCCTCTCCCGATTTTGAAAAATCAAAATCTCCCTCTCCCACGAGGAGAGGGGAAAGAACAAAAGTTAAGCGCAGCTTTAACGAAGAACGTGAATATGCTGGCATTGAGAAACAAGTGCTTGAAGCCGAGGCTAAAAAAGAAGAGCTAGAAGCGATTTTGTCTGATCCTGCGCGTTATCAAGAACATACAAAACATGCTGCTAATTTGCGTGAGATAGAATCCAAAATCGAGCATCTTTATGAAAGATGGCAGTATTTGGAGTCACTTTCTTAGGCTTTCTGAATAATCACTTCCTCAATCACCACATCTTCTACTGGCTTGTCATTGTGGTTACGCTTGACGCGAGCAATTTTGTTTATAAGCTCAATATTTTTAAGCACACGGCCAAAGACAGCATGGCGGTTATCTAAAAACGGCGTTGCGATTTCGGTGATGAAAAACTGCGAGCCATTCGTGTTGGGGCCAGCGTTCGCCATAGATAAAGTACCTGGTGCGTTGTGACGCAAGTCAGGATGAAACTCGTCTTCAAATTGATAACCAGGGCCACCGGTGCCAGTGCCTGTTGGGTCGCCACATTGGATCATGAATTCAGGAATCACACGGTGAAAAATCGTGCCGTTGTAAAAACCTTTTTTGGCTAGCTTAATAAAATTTTCAACTGTCTTAGGTGCTTTGTCTGCATGAAGCTCGATTTCAAAGTCACCCATATTGGTTTTAAGCGTCACATATTTTTTCTCTGAATTCTTAGTCATGCCTGTTATTTGGCATGGTTTTTAGAAAACAAAAAGAGGTGCCTACTGGCTGTCTGGTTGCACCAGTTTAATCCGGAAATCTTTAAAGCTTTTCTTTCGGATAACTCGTTTGAGTACAGCGCAGTAAATATAAAGGCCGATGGGCATCATGGGTATGCCGACCAGTAGGCCTGTGGCGATTTGATATTGTGCTGGCTCAAGTGCAGCGGTACTAATGATGAGGCCTGCTATGAACGAGAGTGGAATTGCACAAATCCAGGTGAGCAGAATGCTGCGCCACAGCCAGCTCCAACATATTTTAAGACATCTTGTTAGTGTGACTTCAACTTCCTGCATATTTGCCCCTTGTGCTTTGATTATATACCAAAGTCACCCTGGCGGAGGCCAGGGTCTAGTTTCCAATGGAGAGATCCCGGATCAAGTCCGGGATGACTGCCATATGTTACTTGACGCTCTGCATCCTGATTGCTAGGTCCAAGCTAATTCTATGACTTTAGACTTAGTTGCACTTACCAAACCTCGAATTACACTGATGGCCCTGATGGTTGCTGGTGGGTGCATGCTGCTTTCTGACTTGACGCTCTCATGGCAGCAGGCTGTGTGGGCGTTGCTGGGCATTGCTTTGCTGGTTTCTGGATCCAGCGCTTTTAATATGTATTGGGAGCGAGATTATGATGGTCTGATGGAGCGTACGCGCTTGAGGCCTTTGCCAGCGGGCCGGCTGGATCCTAAGTGGGCGTTAAGAATTGGCTTTTTGACGTCTGCGCTTGCGTTACCAGCGCTTTGGTTCAGTACGAATCTCGTCACAGTGATATTGGGCTTTTTCTCGCTTTTTGCTTATGTACTGGTTTACACGCCGATGAAGCGTATGAGCACTTGGGCCTTGGTTGTGGGCGCTGTGCCAGGTGCGATGCCAGCGCTGATGGGCTATACAGCAGTTTCGGGCGAGATAGATGAAGTTGGTTTGGCGTTATTTGGCCTCGCATTTTTTTGGCAGCTGCCACATTTTATTGCGATTGGGATTTTTCGCAAAGAAGAATACGAGTATGCGGGTTATCCAGTAATTGCTGGCGTTGTAGGTGAGCCTGCGGCTATTTTGCTGAGCTTATTCACCACGGTTTTGATTGTCTTGAACGCTGGGCTTTTGTGGTGGCTAGATATTGGCGGCTTATTTTATGCCCTGCTGAGTAGTTTATTAGGCGCCTGGTTTTTGTTGATTGCTGTTTTGGGCTTTTTTTCGCGAGATATTAAAAGTTGGGCGAAGAAGCTTTTTAAGGCCTCGCTTATTTATCAAAGCCTTTTATTTTTAGCTCTCGCGATTGATGGGTTCGCATGCAAGTTTCTGTAAGCGATCTCTCGTTTTCATATGCTTCTAAGCATGTGTTGGATGGGGTTTCTTTTGAAGTTACTCCAGGCGAAATATTGGGCATTTTGGGTGTTAACGGCGCTGGTAAAAGCACGCTCTTAAAACTCTTATGTGGCTTACTGCCAATCCAAACAGGTGTGATTAGCCCAATCTCAAGAGATAAGCTTGGGGTTGTATTTCAAGAATGCAGCTTGGATCCAAAACTAACGGGGCGCGAAAATTTGCAGCTTTTTGCTGCGTTATATAATGGCGCCCAAGTGCCTGAAAAATTAGATGGCGTTGATTTAAACCAGCCTGTTAAGAATTTGTCCGGAGGCATGAAACGCAAATTAGAGCTTGCCCGAGTGTTTGTACACAAGCCAAAATTAGTATTGATGGATGAGCCAACAACTGGCCTAGATATTCGCTCGTGTGAAGTTTTTTGGCAAAAGCTGCGTTCTCATCAGGCAACAACTATTATTAATACGCAC
>JAESQZ010000050.1 GCA_016764955.1 Deltaproteobacteria bacterium
ATCCAGTCCAATGTCCAAGTTTATTCTGGATACCAGCCTTCGCTGGTATGACACTGTATTCTACTAATCCACATCCCGGTCTTTAACCGTCTTGCGGCCATCACGCCTAGCGTTTTCAATGGCTTCGTCGCACTTTCTCTCAACCACTTGGGTAAGTGCCTCTAGAGTATTGGCAGAAACGTTCATGCCACCAGACTTGGCTTTAATATAGGCTTTCACTTTGCTTGCGACTACGAGTACATTGCTCATGGTTTTACCCCCTTTGGGGGTTATTGTATGAGATGCTTGGCTCTATTGTCTACCCATACTTCCAAGGATTTAAAAGCGCTACTTTATTTTGAGGCTTCATCTTCAGCCTGGCGGCCAGGAAAATGGCCGGCCACCAAGTAGGTGCATGTGCAAGTGAAACACAGATTGACCAGCGCTGGCGCCAATATTAAACACACACCTAAAGTCTTCCAAGCCCTCTTGCTTAGCAATCTCTTTCGCCATCAAAGCAATATCAGCCATAATAGGCGCTTGTTCTGGCTTCAAGTCTTTGACTGATTCAATATGCTCTTTGGGGATAATCAAAATATGCGTGGGTGCTTGTGGATTAATATCTCTAAAAGCCACCAGTTTATCATTTTGAGTAACGATCTTTGCTGGGATACTGCCATCGATAACTTTACAAAACAAACAATCAGCCATCTTTCAAAGCTCCTTCAAGTGCATAGCCTAGATTCAACAAGAGTGACTCCTCAAATGGTTTAGCAATAAACTGCACTCCAACAGGCAAACCTTTTTTTGTCGGTTTCCCAGGCACTGAAATACCAGGAAGGCCAGCCAAGTTAACGGGCGCTGTATAAATATCACCTAAGTACTCAGCCAGTGGGTCCTGGATATTTTCACCGATCTTATAAGCTGTCGTTGGGGTGGTTGGCCCAACAATGGCATCTACTTCTTTGAAAACCTCGCTAAAGTCTTTGGCAATCAAAGCACGAACTTTTTGAGCACGTACATAGTAAGCATCATAATAGCCAGCACTTAAAATATAAGTCCCGAGCAAAATACGACGCTGTACTTCGTCTCCAAACAACTCGCCACGTGTTTTTTCGTACAAGGCATTTAAGCCTTCTTGATCGCCCTTGCGAGGCCCATATCGAATGCCGTCAAAACGAGCCAAGTTCGAAGAAGCCTCAGCGGTACAAATAATATAATAGGTTGCAATGGCCGTGCTGGCATGGGGCAGGGAAACTTCTTTCACCTCAACGCCTTGTTTTTCCAAAAGCCCTATCGCTTCTTGCACAGATGCTTTGACTTCCGGCTCCAGACCTTCAGAGAAAAATTCTTTTGGAACACCAATTCGTTTTCCACGAACATCGCCTTTCAAAGCTGCCCGGTAATCGGGAACTGGCCTATCAACACTGGTGGAGTCTCTCGGATCATAACCAGCAATGCCTTGCAACATTAACGCTGCATCCTCAACACTGCTGCCAAAAGCCCCAATCTGATCGAGCGAGCTAGCAAAAGCAATCACGCCATAGCGAGACACTCGACCATAAGTTGGTTTGATTCCCACTATTCCTGTAAGCGCTGCGGGCTGTCTCACAGAACCACCCGTATCGGTTCCAAGAGAGCCATAACCCATACCAGCTGCAACCGCGACAGCGGAACCACTCGAAGAGCCACCCGGGGTTCTGTTTAAGTCATGAGGATTTCGGGTTACTTTATAAGCACTATGTTCACCTGAAGCACCCATGGCAAACTCATCTTGATTCGTTTTACCCAAGATCACTGCACCAGCTGCTTTGAGTTTTTGGATGACCATCGCGTCATAAGGCGCTTTATAGCCTTCTAAAATCTTCGATGCTGCAGTGGACTCAAGCCCTTTACAAAAAATAATATCTTTAATGCCAATAGGCACCCCGTCCAAAGGCCCGAGTGACTGCCCACCTTGACGCCTGGCATCAGATTCTTGTGCAGATTTTAAAGCACCCTGAGCATCAACTTCTAAATAGGCGCCTAACTCAGCATCCTTTTGTTTGATTGCGTCGAGGCACCCTTCGGTTAATTCAACACTTGATACTTTGCCTAATTCCAGAGCACGGCTTGCTTCACTTAAAGTTTTCATACGCATTTACTCGATAATCTTCGGAACTTTGATGAGACCTTCTTCATAACCAGCAGAGACTTTTAGAGCCTCGCGTCCAAACACTGCTTTTGCTTCATCAGGCCTGCGATGCTGCGTCATAAAAACCGCATGTGACATCGGTTCTATGCCCTCCACATCAATGGCTTGAAGCTGCTCAACATAATCCAGAATTTTTTCCAAATTAGCGCGGCGCTTCATAAGCGTTTCTTCACTTAAATCCAGCCTAGATAAGTGGGCTAGCTTTTTAATGTCTTCTACTGAAAAGTGCATGCATTAGCCATAGTGCATGGATTTCAGTTTGAGAATAGCCTTTTGAACACGTTCCATCAGTGCTGGCAAATCCTCCGTGCTTAAGCCTATAGTTTCAATGGGTTCCCCAAAAGACACGGAAATTGTCTGGTCTGGCATCGCCGAGCCAGTATCAGGAGGCAGTATGGCATACGCCCCCTCAATCCAGGCTGGCACAATTGGAATGCCAAGCTGCAAAGCCACATGAAAACCACCCTTTTTAAAAGGCAATAGCTTAGCTGTCCGGCTCCTGGTCCCCTCAGGCGCCAGCCAAAGGCTCATGCCTTTTTGAAATATGGACTTAGCTTCTTCAAGCTGCTTCTTGGCACGCGATATATTTCTGCGATCAATCGGAAAAAAACCAGCCTGCCTCATCGCCAGCCCAAAAAACGGGATCTTAAAAAGCTCCTGCTTGGCAAGCATCCTCACCGGCTGCGGCACAGCCCCCAAAATAGCCGGGACATCCAGCATGGACTGATGATTCGACATATACACATAGGAATGCTCAGGATTAACATGCGTTAAGCCACCCACTCGAAGTTGCGTCCGGCTTGCCCGAAAAATATCCTGCCAATACTCTTTGATATGCCGTTCAGACATCTCACGATTTACGCCTCGCGTCAGTGCTCCGAACAAAAATAACACCGACCGCTTAGCTGTTAAAAAGGCCAACTTAAGCCCTAGTAAAAAACTACGCTTACTATGGTGCCGTCTTGGCGGGTCAAATACGATCTGTGGCATCAACCAAAGCCTCCATAATTCCTGGTTCACTCGCCGAGTGCCCAGCGTCTGGCAGAACGACTAACTCAGCCTTTGGCCAAGCTTTAGACAAATCCCAGGCACTTCTTAGCGGGCAAGGCATATCATAACGCCCTTGGACAATTACAGCCGGGATATCTGCTATCTTAGGTACGTTCTTCAAAAGCCAGCCATCTTCTTCGAAAAAGCCTTTGTTTTTAAAATAGTGACACTCGATTCTTGCAAACGCATGCGCAAATTTTGGATCTTCAAATGTCGCCACAAAGTCTGGCTCTGTAATTAGTCTCGAAGTTCTACCTTCCCACGTACTCCAAGCAATCGCTGCTGGCGTTACAACCGACTCGTCCGTACTCGTCAAACGCTTATGATAGGCGTTTAGCAAGTCACCATGCTCAGCCTCTGGAATCGGCTTTAGAAAATCATCCCAAGCATCTGGGTAAATCTCACTCGCCCCAAACTGATAAAACCAATTAATCTCAGATTTGCGCATTAAGAAAATCCCGCGCAAAATTAAACCCAATACTTTGTCCGGGTGCTTCTCGGCGTAAGCCAGCGCAAGCGTACTGCCCCAAGAACCGCCAAACACATGCCACTTGTTAATATTAAGCTTCTCACGGATTTTCTCCATGTCAGCAACCAGGTCCCAAGTCGTATTTTCTTCCAAACACGAAAAAGGCTTGGACTTGCCGCATCCTCGTTGGTCAAACAAAATAATGCGCCACTTTTGTGGGTCAAAGTATCTTCTGTGCTTAGGCTCCGTACCACCACCTGGGCCACCATGCACAAAAATAACCGGCTTACCGTCTGGGTTACCTGACTCTTCGACATAAATCGTATGCAACTCAGATACTGGCAGCTCAAAAGAATTAAACAGCTCGATTTCAGGATAAAGCTCACGCATGAAGCCCAGTGTGCAAATACTTGGTCCTGAGGTCAAGACCTATAAGCAGGGCGGGTTTTCAAAATATGGTCAATATTTTCCGGCGGCGGCGCTTTAGGATACGAAACCCCAAATAATGTCGAGTCTGGATTATCAACTCGCGCACTATGCGGCTTGCCGGTTTCGCGCTCTTGAATCAAATACAAATTATCAAACATGAGGCGCCAGAATTTGGTTTGATGCTCAACATGGCGAATTTTATGCGTTGCTTCTGGAAAGTGCTTTTCCCAATCAAAGTTTTCAGGGAAATTATATTTAAAAACTTGCCGGCAATTGTCGAGGTGAAATTTGGCTAGGGGGCAGAGAGTTATTTTGTCACCCTGGCGAAGGCCAGGGTCTCGCTCCATCTTGTCATCCCGGGCTTTGACCCGGGATCCAGGCGCTTCCGAAACGTTTTTCTGGATTGCCGCGTCACTCCGC
>JAESQZ010000051.1 GCA_016764955.1 Deltaproteobacteria bacterium
AATTTTATTTTTTCGATGTCGGTGTTGTTAATTCGCTTGCTGGCAATGTTGATAGAGGGCGTTCTTTTGAGCATTTTATCTTTCATGAAATGCGATCTTATATTTCTTATGAGGACAAGCAGGTTGATTTAAAATTTTGGCGGTCACAAACCCATCAAGAGGTGGATTTTGTTATCGATGAGCGTTTAGCTATTGAAGTCAAAACGAGCCAAAGAATATCAGATTCTGATTTGAAAGGCCTTAAAGCTTTGTCTCAAGAAATCAAGTTCGAACGTCAAATGGTTGTCTGTTTCGAAAAACAGTGGCGGAAAGTTAAAGACATTGAAATAGTGCCCTACCAACAATTTTTGCAAGAACTTTGGAGTGGAGAGTTGATTTGAAACATATATTTCTATGCTCAGAACAGAGCAAGCCAAACTGCTGCTCACTTGAGAGCGGCCAGGCTTCTTGGCAACATCTCAAAGATCGTTTACGAAAAGACCGATTAGGGGCTCAGTTCAGCATCCGGCGGACCCGAGCCAATTGCTTGCAGGTGTGCGAAAAAGGCCCGATTGCTGTGGTTTATCCTGAAGGTGTTTGGTATCACTCTTGTACACCAGAAGTACTTGATCGGATTATTGATGAGCACTTAGTTGGGGGTAAAGTGGTCAGCGAATATGCTTTTGATAAGAAATAATATTAGGTTTATTTGCGTGATCTTAATGTTTCAAATGGGATGTAATTTTGTGCGAGTTCAAGAGCATTTTTTAGAACGTTCGATTAAGAAAAGTGGCTTGAAGGCTAAAGAGGTAGATTTAGCAGGAGACCATATCGCTTATTGGGATGGAGGAAAGGGCCCTGCCCTGGTCTTGCTTCATGGCTTCGGCGCTGATGCGACTTTCTGCTGGAGCGAGCAGATCCCAGCTCTTGCAAAGCATTTTCGTTTAATAGTTCCCGATTTGTTGTGGTTTGGCGGTTCGAAATCAAAGACAAAAGATTTCTCGTTAGAGCATCAGGCTAACGCAGTTAAAAATCTCCTAGAACACTTAGATATTAAAGATATCAATGTTGCTGGGATATCATATGGAGGCCTTGTCGCTATGAGCCTGCTTTCTGATAGCCCCAAGCTTATTAATAAAGCGGTAATTATTGCTGCGCCTGGCCCAGTTTATACCAAGGATGACTATCAACAAATGCTGACGAAATTTGGTGTCGACTCGCCCAGCGAATTGGTTTTGCCGAAGGATTCAAAGCAACTGGATCGTTTGCTTAATATTGCCTATCAAAATCCACCCTATGTGCCCTTTTTTGCCAAGGGTGATATTATTAATATGCTGAAGGACACGCCACAGGGAGAGCGTAGTGCGCTTTTGAGCGATGCGATTTTAAACATTGATGGCTTATCAAAACGTTTAAAATGGTCTTCAAAACCAGTGCTGATTATTTGGGGAAGCGATGATCAGATGTTTCCGCTGGAGCTTGGAGAGCGTCTTAAGAAACACCTAGGCAGTGACGCTGAATTGAAAGTTATTGAAGGTGGGAAACATGCGCCGAATGTTGAGTTTGGAGAAGAGTTCAATAAGATTGTTTTAGATTTTTTATAAGGCTTTAGAAAATATCCAGGCTGTCCACGTTAACATAGAAAAATCTTGAATTATTACCCAAGCAGATAAGCGCTGTGGCAGGTAAATACCAAAACAGGTGCAATTCATGACCTCGATTCCTCGAAGTTTGGTGCCGACTGTCAAGATTGCGTAAGACAAAGCATCTAAAAATGCAGCTACAGCACCAATTTTAAATACCAAAGGATTCATGTTAATCGCAGAGAGTCCCAAGCAGATGCAGGCTACGAGCTCTGTAGAAGTCCAGGCGATGGCGACGCCGTTTAGGTGTTTGGGTGAAAAAGCTCTAAAACGACCCAAAGCCGCTGCATAGAGTTTGATATCAAGAAGCTTGCCGATTCCTTGTGCGCCCATCACAAGACTTAGAGCAATAAGAGCAGCATATTCAAAGCCTGTCATGCTGTGAATTTTAGAAGCTTTAAGAGAGTTTAGCTATCTTTTGGCTAAATTTTCTTTCGTTATCCAGTTGTTGAGCTAGATTTAATAGCATTCCCTCTTCACCAATTTTTGCTGCAAACTGGGTTCCTATAGGTAAATTATCGGAGTTCCAGTAAAGTGGCACTGACATAGCTGGTTGGCCAGTGACATTAAATAACAAAGTGTAGGGTGAGAATTGAAAGCTCTTTTCTGGAAGCTTTGAGATAGCCAGTTTGGTAAGGGCAGAAGAGTTAACTTCTCTGACTAATTTGAGAAATTGTTTTTCGATTGCAGTAGGCCCTAGTGTGCCAAGTTTTTTAGGTGGCAAAGCAAGTGTAGGCGTCATGACTAAATCAAAATCTTTAAAAAAGTGGGCGACGTGTCTACGAACCTCGTCCATGATTCGAACGGCATGTGCATAATCGGAAGCAGTAAATGCTTTCCCAGCTTGAATGCAAACTTGAGTGGCGACTTCTATTTCACCACGTTTTGGTTTTCTGCCCAGCAGATGAGAGAGCATATCGAGAAAAGCCGTGGTTTCTGCGGCAACAATCACCAAACAAGCATGTTCAAATTCAGCATGGCTGACTTTAAAATCAACAGGCTCAACTATGTGCCCAAGATTTTCACATGTTTTAGCTGCATCGTGCAGAGCAAGACGGCAATCATTGTGTAAATCAGCTTTAAAAACAGGTGATTCAAACAGGGCAATCTTAAGCTTTTTAGGAGGCCTTTGAAGTTGAACCGAAAAAGAAATGTCGGGCTTTGGAGATAAAATAGGAGCCCCAATGCAGGGTTCGCTAAGAATATCCAAAACAGCTGCACTGTCTCTAACAGAACGTGTCAGAACATGCTCTACAACAAATCCATGCCATAAACGCCCTCCTGATGGGCCAATGGGCGAACGCCCTTCGGAAGGTTTTAAACCAAACAACCCACAGCAAGAGGCAGGAATTCGAATGGAACCACCGCCATCACCACCATGCGCAATAGGTACCATTCCAGATGCTACGGCAGCTGCTGAGCCCCCACTGGATCCACCGGCTGTGTATTCAAGGCTCCATGGGTTTTTGGTTGGCCCAAGATTTTCAGGTTCTGTTGTCGGGTGCAGTCCAAACTCAGGTGTATTTGTGCGCCCGAGTGTGACGAATCCTGCCTGTTGAAAGCGTGAGGTGATTTCTGAAGTTTCAGGAGCTATAAAGTCTTTGCAAAACTTGCTTCCAAATGAAACTGGAACACCTTTTTCAAAAGTACCCAAATCTTTGAGCAAGAAAGGCACGCCAGCAAAAGGCCCTTTGAGTGAATGGGACTTTAGATACTCACGTGCGCGATCATATTGTGAGTAAATAACTGCATTGAGCCTAGGATTGAGCCGTTCGATTTCGCCGATGGCCGTTTCCAGAAGTTCGAGAGGCGAGACCTCCTTTCTTTGTATGAGATCTGCTAGGCCTAGTCCGTCGAAACGCTTGTATTCTGAAATGCTGATTACCATTTGCTTTGTAATAACAATCCTGTGCTATACCTTAATCCATGCAAATTGGGCGCCTAATATGTTTTGCCAGTCTTTTGATGTCTTTTCAGGTCTTGGCTGCTAAAGTGGTCCAAGTTGATATCAATGGCGCCATTACGCCTACAGTGGCTGGGTATCTAGAAGATGCGATTCATTATGCAGAAGCCGAAAAAGCCGAAGCCTTATTGATAACGCTGGATACACCAGGTGGCTTATTAGAGGCTACCCGGCAAATGGTCCAGTCGATGTTGGCTTCAGAGGTACCCGTGATTGTCTATATTGCGCCTTCGGGTGCAAGAGCCGGTTCAGCTGGTGTCTTTTTAACTTTGGCAGCCAAAGTGAGTGTAATGGCGCCTAATACGCACCTGGGCGCTGCTCATCCAGTGAGTATGTTTGGGGGGTAATATCGAAGGCGACATGAAGCAAAAAATTGAGAACGATGCGGTTGCCTGGGCGAGGACGCTGGCTCAAAATCAGGGCCGTAATGCTGACTGGGCTGAAAAAGCTGTTCGTGAATCAGCAACCTTATCAGACAAAGAAGCATTAGAAGCTCACGTTGTTGATTTTATCGCCACAGATATTCCTGAGCTTTTGGATAAGGCGAGCCAGAAACTCCAGAGGCCAGCCATTAAAGAAGCAAGCATCGAAGTATTTGAGATGAGCAACAAGCAAAAGTTGATGCAGGGGCTCTCGAATCCAAACTTGCTTTACTTGTTGCTTTTGATTGGGATTTTAGGCTTATTTATTGAATTCCAATTTCCGGGGATGATTTTGCCAGGCCTTCTCGGGGTTTTGAGCTTAGCAATAGTTTTTGGTGTCCAGTTGTTGCCGCTAAATTGGTTTGGCGTTTTGTTGATCTTGGGTGCAGTGGCGCTTTTAATTGCTGAAATGTTTATTGCCAGTTTTGGCTTGCTCTCAGTTGGGGCGTTTGTGTTATTTGTGCTTGGGTCTTATTTGCTATTCGAGGTTGAAGGTTCAGTTTTTTATGTGGATCCCATTATGATTTGGTCAGTAGCGGTGACGTTGATCTTAATTTTTGTAGCGTTTGGATATTTTATTATTCGCGCTAAGTCGCAAGGGGCTACCAGCGGATCTGAGGCGCTGGTTGGGCAAACGGCAAAAGTTTTCGAAACTATTGCTCCAGGGCAGCCAGGTTCGATCTATATTCAGGGGTCTTATTGGGCCGCAAGTGCGAATGAGGAAATCGAAGAAGGGGCTTTAGTTGTTATTGAACGTATGGAGTCTGCGCAAGCTGTTGTGAAACGTGTTTAAAAGGGAAAATTAAGATGGAATTTGGATTTTACGGCATTTTTATTGTTATTGTTGCATTCTTAGCGTCAGGTATTCGCGTTCTCAAAGAGTACGAACGTGGCGTCATATTTCGTTTGGGAAACTGTTTAAAAAATCTAAAAGGCCCTGGGCTTGTCTACATCATACCTGTTATCGATAAAATGATTAAAGTTGACTTGCGTACTTTGACTTATGATGTGCCTGAGCAAGACGTGATTACCAGAGACAACGTATCAGTTAAAGTTAATGCGGTTGTCTATTTCCAGGTTGTAGATGCACGTCGAGCAATACCTGAGGTTGAGAACTATATGTATGCAACCTCTCAGCTTGCTCAGACCACCTTGCGTTCTGTGTGCGGCCAACAAGAGTTGGACCAGTTATTAATTGAACGTGAAGCCGTGAATTCCAAAGTCCAATCGATTTTGGATCAACATACAGACCCTTGGGGTATTAAAGTCACGCTGGTTGAAGTCAAGCAAATCGATTTACCTCAGGAAATGAAACGTGCAATGGCAAGACAGGCTGAGGCAGAACGCGATCGAAGGGCTAAAGTCATTAACTCCTTGGGTGAATTCGAGTCTGCTCAAAAATTAGCAGACGCAGCTGATATCATGGTGCAGCACCCTATATCAATCCAATTACGTTATTTGAATACGTTGAGAGAGGTCGCTTCTGAAAATAAATCGACGATTATTTTCCCGATTCCTGTTGAACTGTTGTCGTTGCTGAAGAAGTAGATATGTTTATTTTACTTACTTTGATGCTAGCAGCGTTACCTGTTAGTGCCGCTGAAAATTGTACAGAAGGTGACCAGGTTCATTTTTACAAAACCAATAGAGCGTTTGCTCAAGATTGGAAAACATGTGGAAAAGACTCTTGGGGATATGAACAAGAAACTTCTGATTGTATTCGGGAAAAGTATGAGATGACTGATGCTTGTGGTGATTGCTTTGGGATGTTTACTTCCTGTGCGGCTAGCAACTGCTGGGGGCCTTGTGCTATTAATCCATTTGCCAGTGAAGATGACTGCAGGCGATGCGCAGAGAAAGCTTGTATGAATGGATTAGCCAGTTGCACGGGTGTTTCGAAGGATAAAATTCCGGCGATTGATTAGTTTTTGCCCACGGATGTGGGCTTAGGTGCCACAGCCCAGGGTAAAGTTGGCGAGCTTGTGAGCCGACGGCGCCCTGGGAATCATGCCCACCACCCATTTTGCGCTATCGCCAGATTTATGTGAAACCAGGAGGTTTCCTTAATCCTGGCGGCGATGTGGGGTGGGTGATGTGACATAAACCCAGCCCTATCAGGCTGGGCTGTGGCACCATCGCCCATTCCATGGGCAAAAACAAATTCATATCCCAAAAATTATTAAACATGTTGAAAATTCACTGGATGACAGGGTTACGTGCCAGCTTTTGCTACAATTTTGCCATCCAGCACTGTCATATCCACTTTGGTTTTTGGCAGTGCATCCAATGGCAATTCAAAGATATCTTGGGACAAGACAATAAAATCCGCCAAATAACCAGGTTTCAGCATGCCTTTTTGATGCTCTTGAAATTCGGCGTAGGCAGCATCGATTGTGAATGCTTTGATGGCTTCTTCAAGCGTCAATGCTTGTTCGGGCGAGTGACCGCCTCTTGTAGTTGCAGCATGTAGGCCCAAAAACGGGTTTAAGTTTTCAATAGGTGCATCAGAGCCAGCTACAAGTTTAGCGCCGGCATCTAAAAGAGAACGCCAAGTGTAGCCATGCGTACGGGTGCGACTCTCCCCTAACCTATCAGGTGCCCAAGGCATATCGGATGTGCAATGAGTTGGTTGAACACTGGCGATGACATTTAAACGATTAAAGCGTTCAAAATCATCAGGATGAATAATTTGCGCATGTTCGATGCGTAAACGCCTGTCTTTATTTGGGTTACTTAAAAGTGCTTGTTCGTAGGCGTTAAGCACGTGGCGATTAGCGGCATCACCAATTGCGTGGGTTGCAACCTGAAAGCCATTACTAATAGCTTCTTGGGTTTTTTTGCTGAGAATGTCTTCGCTTATGAGTTGCAGTCCCAGGTTTTTGGGATCGTCGTGATAAGGCTTTAAGAGATGAGCACCTCTAGAACCAAGAGCGCCATCCGAAAAGTACTTGATACTGCGAATGCTAAGCTGATTATCTATTTGGGGGCCGCTTTTAAAGTAACGCTGGATGAGTTCTTTGTCTTCACCATTTAGCATCACATAAAGTCTGGGAAGCTTTTCGTTTTCTTCTATCAAATTTTTAAAAGCATTAATCGAATCAGCTCCGCTGCCGGCGTCATGCAGGCTGGTGATTCCAAATGAAAGTGCATGCTGTGCAGCAAGTTTGGCGGCACGTGTAAGTTGAGTAGCACTGGGTTTGGGGATATGTTTTGTGATTAGGCTCATGGCATTATCGACAAAAACTCCCGTGAGTCTGCCCCCTTGGTCACGTAAAATTTTGCCACCTGCTGGGTTGGCAGTATTTTTGTCGACTTGAGCAAGCTTCATGGCAGCTTGGTTGCACCAGAGTGCGTGGCCATCTATTCGAGTCAGAACAACTGGTTGTTTGGGTGCAAATTGATCGAGAGTTTTGTGAGTTGGAAAGCGTTTATTGGGCCAATCATTTTGGTCCCAGCCCCTGCCCTGGAGCCACTCTGTTGGAGATAGCGTGTCTATTGATTGTTTCACACGCTCTAAAACTTCTTCTTCGCTGCGTGTGCCTGTGAGATTTAGTCTCATTTTAGAAAGACCCAAGCTGATAAAGTGTGCGTGAGATTCTATAAAGCCAGGAAGAACGCGCTTGTTCTTCAAGTCGATAACTTGATTTGGGTTCGCAAACTGAGTTTGAATCGACTTAGTTGAGCCAAGCGCTATGATTCGGCCATCTTGAACTGCTAAAGCAGAGGCCTCGGGATTTTGCTCGTCAAGCGTCGTGACTCGGGCGTTAATATAGAGAGTTGTTGGTTTTACAGTTTGGCAGGACATAGAAAGCACCAATGCTAAACTAAGCCACCATTTCGATTTCACGAATCTTTTTAATATCATCCGGGTCTAGTTTAACATCAAGTGCTTTAACGCTGTCAGTAATGCTACTGATTTTAGATGCACCAGGAATCGCGATGACATGCGGGCCTTGGCTGAGCGCAAATGCGAGCATCGCTTGATAGGAGCTGACCCCATGCTTTTGTGCAATCTCAAGCAGTGTTGGATGCTCGCCAAGTGCTTGATGCCCTTGCCCACCACCTACAGGGCTATAAGTTAAATAAGTAATTTTGTGTTTCAAGCAAGTTTCTAGAACTTGGTTATCAATATCTCGTTGACATAGGGGGTTGAAACGATTTTGGACGGATTCTATAGAAGCCGTTTTTAGGGCTTCTTCAATTTGATTTGCGTCGACGTTAGAGAGGCCAATGTGTTTAATTTTCCCCTCTTCTTGTAGACGCGTGAACTCACCAACAGAATCTTCGATGGGAACTTCAGGATCTACTGCATGCAATTGATGCAAAAAGATTTGCTC
>JAESQZ010000052.1 GCA_016764955.1 Deltaproteobacteria bacterium
AACCCCTCACCCTTAGTCCCTCTCCCACAAGGGGAGAGGGATACAAACCGCATATCTGCCTAATTTCCAACGAACCCCAATAAAGCACATTCAGCCTCAAAGCCATATTCAACGCCATCTAAACAAAAGCGTATTTTCCAAGCATGCAAAGCTTGGTGAGGTAAAGGCAGTAAAGTCAAATTGGCTTCGTGTTTGGTATAGGCATCAAAAAACGCTTCGCCCATTCCATAAAGCTTATCGCCAACAATTGGGTAGCCTTCTAATGCCAAGTGCGCTCGAATTTGATGCTGACGCCCGGTTTTCGGAGTGCACTCTACCAGTGTCCAATTCGAAACTGGATCGTGATGCAAAGGCTTAAACTCCGTATGGCATGGCAAACCATCAAGCTGATCTTCGATCATCTTAATTGCCACAAGGCCTCGTGAACCTTGAAGAGCCAGTGGCCTTTCGCAAATTATTGGCCGTACAAGACGCCCATCTACCAAAGCCAAGTAGGTCTTGTGAATCTCGCCATTCATAAAAGCCTTTTTAATTTGGGACTCTGCTTCTTTAGTCTTTGCACAAATAAGCAAACCACTTGTCTCACGGTCAAGTCGGTGACAAGGATGAATAGACTGGCCCGGGTAATTTACTTTTAACCAATAGGTAAGCGTTCGATATAAGTATCGCGCAGTTGGGTGAATCGCCAAATCACCAGGCTTAGATAATATCAAAAGCTTTTCATCTTCAAAAATAACTTTAATATTTGACAATAAATCTTCAGGGCTATCTGGCGGAATGCGCCAAAGCTCTACTGTGTCTCCGGAACGTAGCTTTCTTGAAGGCTTTAACAACGCACTTGAAAGCTTAAAATCACCTGCCTCAATAATTTTTTGTGCTTTGTTACGAGAGATTCTGCCAATATGGTGAACCAAATAACGATCTGCACGAATCCCACCTAAGTGATGGGGAACATACCAACGCTGAACAACTTTTTCAGAGCGACAAGCAAGCATTTTGTATGGACTTAATTTCTCCGTTTTGGTCTATTGACCAAATATCTTTCTTGTTTCCAAGAAGCTCTTTGCTGGTAGCCACAATTAGTAATCGCTTAGAATCAAATATTTGAACATCATAGGTGTAATGGATCTCGTTCGAATTCACTAATCCCTCTTCCAGTAGTGTCTCTAGCGAAGAGTATATTCTATTGTGAGCAAAGTAAAATTTTTCTGCTTCATAAAGATGATGAAGCCAAGCCTTGGCTTCACTTTGGATTGAGCGACATTGAAATAGTTCGAATTTTGGCCAAGCCAGATAGGCTAGAACTGATAAGCCTAGGATTATCAGTAAGTTGGTGATTTTTGAACGACGTTTCATGATTTAACCTTGTCATGCCAGCGAAGGCTGGCATGACAATAATCTACCGCTCCTCAATCGGCACCCATTTGAGATCTTTAGGGCCTGTATATTCTGCCTCTGGGCGAATCAGCCTATTATTACCTAATTGCTCCATTATATGAGCGCTCCAGCCAGCCATACGGGCGATAGCAAATATAACCGTATACATATCAGGCGGGATACCCATCGCGTAATAAGTTGAAGCTGAATAAAAATCAACGTTGGCGTTGAGTTTCTTTTTCTCTAGCATCAGCTCTTCAAGACGTTGACTCATGGTGAACCACTTCACTTCACCAACACGTTTACCCCAAGCCTCTGACATTTGCTTCAAATGCTTGGCTCTTGGATCAAGTGTTTTATAAACTCTATGGCCAAAACCAGGTATTTTGCGCTTTTCAGCAAGTGCTTTTTCGAGAAAACTATCAACATTATCAGGCTCGCCGATTTCAAGAAGCATATTCATGACAGCCGTATTAGCACCGCCATGCAAGGGGCCTTTCAGCGATCCAATACCAGCCAGCACGGCTGAAACCATATCTGTCAGAGTTGAAGCCGTTGCACGAGCTGTAAAAGTACTGGCATTAAAGCCATGATCAATATGCAGCACAAGCGCCGTATCTAAAGTTTTAGCCACAACCTCATCAACACGTTCACCACGAGACATATAGAGAAAATTAGCCGCATGACTTAAAGCTGGATCTGGCTGAACTGCAGGCTGACCTTTTTTCGCACGTGCAATCGCTGCAGCTAAAGTTGTTGTTTTCGCAATCAAAGCAATCGCATTTTTTCTTAGAGCCTCAGCGTTACTGGCATCAGCAAGATTCATCTTGGCTGACAACATTGAAACTGCTGTTCTCAAAATTGCCATAGGCACGTCTGCTTTGGCAGCAGCAGCAATATACTCAAGAACACGAGAATCAACGATACGTTCAGATTTTAAAGCACTGTCAAAACGATCCAGTTCAGCACTACTAGGCAAAGAACCACATAAAAACAAATGACAAACTTCTTCAAAAGAACATTTTGCCATCTCATCAATATGATAGCCACGATAAATCAAAATCCCTTGCTGCCCCTCCACTAAAGACAACGCGGTTTGATCTACGACGATATTTTGAAGGCCTTTTTCAGCAACGATCCATTGAGTCATATGGCCTCAAGTTCTAACAAAAGTCTCTCAAGCAGCCAATAGCATTTTTTCATCGCCCCGATATTGAAGCGCCTCTCCCACATGCGGGGTATCTACAACCGGTGAATTAGCCAAATCAGCAATCGTTCGAGCCACACGCAAAACGCGATCGTAGCCCCTGGCACTTAGCCCCAAGCGTTCCATGGCATTTGCAATCAAACGCTGCGCCCCTGGGGCAGGCGTTGCTGTCTCAACCAACTGCGCTTTGGTCATCGTGGCATTAAGCTTGGAGCTCCCCAAACGAGACTTTTGCAGGGCACGTGCCACACAGACACGTTCACGAACATTAGCTGAACTCTCACCCAGTGTGCTGCTTTGCAACGCAACTAACTCTACAGGCGGTACTTCCACATGCAGATCAATTCGATCTAATAAAGGCCCGCTTAATCGTGACTTATAGCGAGAAATTTCAATCGGAGAGCAACGGCACTTTTTACGGGGCACACCAAAATTGCCACATGGGCATGGGTTCATGGCTGCCATCAACATGATTTTGGCTGGGTATTTTAAAGTCGCATTTGCTCGGCTCAATATCACTTCACCCGATTCAAGAGGCTGCCTTAAAACTTCAAGCACATTGCGCGAAAATTCCGGGAGTTCATCCAAAAATAAAACCCCATTGCTCGCTAAGCTTAGCTCACCTGGCCTTGGAATTCCATTACCACCGCCCACTAAACCAGCACGTGTCATCGAGTGGTGTGGCGCCCGAAATGGCCTGGTCTGAATCAAACCAGCCCCTAGGGTAAGACCCGCCGCCGAATGAATCCGAGTCACTTCTAGAGCTTCTTTTGTATCCAGTTTCGGCAAAATAGTAGGCAGGCAACGCGCCATCATGGTTTTTCCCGAACCAGGACCACCTGTCATGATGATGTTATGCCCACCTGCTGCTGCCACTTCTAAGGCGCGCCTGGCTTGATACTGCCCACGAACATCACTTAAATCCAGCTCATGCTCTTCTGTTTTTTGAGACACATCTGGCACAGCCTTTGGGGCTTTTTCTGTCTCGCCTGTTACCAAATAATGCGCAGCATCTCGAAAAGTTTCGACCGTACGAACTTCAAGGCCTTCCACTAACGCCGCTCCTGCCCCATTTTCTTTGGCCACGATCATACACTCAAAGCCCTGCTCAAAAGCCAATTGCGCTGCGGCCAACATCCCCCGAACTGGCCTAAGCTGCCCTGAGAGTGAAAGCTCTCCCAGTACAAACACTTTATTTAAGCGCTCAATGGGAATTAAACCCTGGGCTGCCAATATGCCTAAAGCAATAGGAAAATCAAAGCCTGTACCTTCTTTTCGAATATGCGCTGGCGCTAAGTTAACTGATATTTTGCCATCTGGAAAAAGATAGTCCGAATTATTGATGGCAGACTGCACCCGAACTCGAGCTTCTTTAACGGTACTCTCGGGCAAGCCCACTGTGGCAAAACCAGGAAGACCACCCATAATATCAACCTCCACCTGAATGGGGATCGCATCAATTCCAAGTGACGTAGCAGAACTAACAACAGCAAGCATGGTGTTGAGTGATATCGGTTGGGCCAATATTTTGTTGCCTGTCATTCCGGGCTTGACCCGGAATCCAGCCAATAGCGAAACAATACTGGACCCCGCATCAAGTGCGGGGTGACATCTGGCTATTAAATGCTTATAACTCCATTTAATGGGCCAAATTCAAATATTAGATGAAATAATTGCCAATCAAATTGCAGCCGGTGAAGTAATCGAGAAACCAGCCTCTATGGTCAAAGAATTAATCGAAAATGCTTTAGATGCCGGCACAACTCAAATAGATATCCATGCTGAAGAAGGTGGCATCAAACGTTTGGTTATCACAGACAATGGCTGCGGCATGGCAGCAGACGACGCTGTTTTATGCTTTTCACGATATGCCACCAGCAAGCTCAAACAACTTTCTGATTTTGACTCGCTTAGTTCTTTTGGATTTCGAGGCGAAGCTTTGGCTTCTATTGCCTCAGTTAGCAAAATCACGCTAACAACGAGAAGCTCCAATGCCAAACTGGCCACTTTAGTACGTGTTCACGGCGGCAAAATTAGTGAAGTCGGCGAAGCCGGTGCACCTGTGGGAACCCGAATCGAAGTCGAGTCTTTGTTCTATAACACCCCTGCTAGGCTTAAATTTTTAAAGAGCCAAAGAGCTGAATCAGGCGCCATTGAAGCAACTACCCGGCAAGCTGCTCTCGCTAAACCTGAAGTTGGTTTTAGACTGCAAATCGACAGTAAAACCAAATTTGAAGCGAGGCAAGCGCCTTCTGATAACCGCCAATTCGAGCGGGCTATTCAATGCCTTGGCGAAAACACACGGGCTCATTTATTTCCCTTTAATGCCGAAACAAGCTTACTTAAACTTAGTGGCTATGTGGCTGCTCCATTGGCAACACGCAAAGATAGCCTCGGCTTTTATCTCTATGTCAACGGGCGCTTTGTCAAAGATAAACAGCTTTTGGCAGCTGTTAAAGTCGCTTATCGGACGCTCTTAGAAGTTGGCAGACATCCAATTGGTGCTCTTAATATCGAACTTGACCCTCAAGCCGTTGATGTCAACGTGCACCCACAAAAGTTAGAAGTTCGATTCTCGGAAACCCCAAGAGTTCAAAGTCATATTATTCGATTGCTGAGCGATTTTTTGGCGACTACGCCGTGGCTGGACTCAAGACCTCAACATGTCATACCAGCGGAGGCTGGCATCCAGTCCCACGTTGTCATGCCAGCGCAGGCTGGCATCCAGAATTCGTCA
>JAESQZ010000007.1 GCA_016764955.1 Deltaproteobacteria bacterium
CAAAACAGCGCCGCCTAGGCCGATCCAGCAGTAGTAGTACAAAGCTATGCAAGACAGGAACCCAAGAACCATAATAGCTGCTTCAAAGTGCTCTTTGCGCTCCAGGCTTTTTCTGAAAGCAGAGATCATGGTCAACATATAGGCTGTACCAACACCAACCACACTGAATGAGAAGATGTGCTCAACGTGTGATACCCAGCACAGAACGAGCCACATGATGAGGCCCTGAATCGCGGCAGCTAGGGGCTTAGATACTTTGGTCATGGTGACCAAGTTCGTAATATTGCTTAACGAAACCCCGAACAAGCTATTGGCAAAACTTAAGATAATTGCTGCGCCAATTATGATCACCATCGCAAAGGTCCACTGAGGGCTAAGACCCAAGTAGTCTGGAAATGCGATTGGGCCATGAGCTGCTAAGTTTTCCTTGCCCATAATTTGCAAAACGCCAAAGTGGAAGGTCATGTACAAAACGGCCACAATCCCGAAGGCAGTTAGAGCTACTTTACCTAGAGACTGCGGGCCGTCTTCCAGCAAGTGGCTTAAAGCGCAGCAGGCTTCAAAACCCAAAAACCCAAAAATCACGATGGGAAGTGTTGATGGCAGATTTTCTAAGTTTGCGACGTTATAGTCAGTAATTGGGTTTAGGTAAAAGAATCCCAGTGCCAATACAACAAATAAAGGCGTTAGTTTGAGCACAGTGGCGTTGGCTTGTATTCGGCTTACCAGGCCGACTGGTAACATGTTTAAGAGTGCAAATATGAAGATAAATAAAGCGTTCGTTGCCCATGGGTGTTCAGCTGCAAAAGTCCACCCAAGGCGGTTTGCAAAACTATGGCGGAGTAGAAACGCCATGGCTGAACCAGTGCCAAGCATGTAGCCTAGGAAGAATGACCATTGGGCAAAAAATCCCCAATTTTCACCGAGGCCTTGGTTAACGTAGTTGTAAAAACCACCTTCACCAGGAAATAAGAAGCTGGCGCGCGCGACTCCCCAAACAATAGGGAAGACCATCAAAGCAGCCAAAAGCCAGCCCATGAAAGCAAAGTTGCCGGCAATTTGAGTCATTGCTTGAGGACCGGCAAAGATACCACCACCAACGATAATATTTATACTCATTAAAACGGCAGTCCAAAAAGGGATTTTTTGTGACATCATTGGCTGATTCGTAACAGCTGGGGGGGGGATGTCAAGTCTGTGTTGTCATGCCAGCCGGCATGGCGAGATGAGGCGTAGGCATAATTGCTAATTCCCAACTGTTTTATTTCTAATGATTACACGCAGAGATTTTCTCAAGCAAAGCTCTATGTTGGCCGCTGCAGGTCTTTTACCCGTACAGTCACTGCGGGCGCAAAGTGATGTGCGTGTGCCAGAAAGTGAACGTTTCCCCATGGATGTTGCCTGCGGGGACGTTACATATGAGTCTGCCATTTTATGGACTTATTATGAGGGGATTTACCCTTTGAAACTGGTGCTTTGGGCTTCAGATGAAGAGCCGGTTTGGTGTTCTGTAAAGCGGGCAGAGGGTGGCTTTGTGCACCATGAAATTCAGGATTTGTCGCCTCATAAAAGCTACCATTATGCGTTTTACGAAGTAGACTTCAGTGGAAAAAGTTTGGCTCGTAGTGTGATAGGGCGATTTAAGAGTGCTCCTGACCCAGATAGCTTGGTATCGTTGAAGCTTGGGGCGGTTAGTTGTGTGAGAAATTGGTTTGAGCCAACTCTTTTAGAGGATGCAGGTTCTAGAAGTGATTTGGACTTGTTTTTGCATAATGGGGATAGTTCTTACAATGATGGCTCAGAGAGTCTTGATGAGTTTAGAGGGAGTTGGTTAAAAACGCTTTCGAGGCGAGGTTGCCAGATGCTTAGGCGCAATGTGAGCATGGTGGCTACAATCGATGACCATGAGATAGAAGATAACTTCAATGCAGAGACCATTGGGCATCGAAAATTTGAGGCAGCGATGCAGGCATTTTTTGAACACATGCCGATGCGCCGTACTTTGGAGAACCCAAATCAAATTTGGCGTAAGTTATCTTGGGGAGGAACCCTCGATATTTTTGTGCTGGATTGCCGTAGCGAGCGAAGGCCATCCCAAAAACAATATATTTCAGCTCAGCAGATGAATTGGCTGAAGACAAGTTTGAGTGCTTCTAAAGCCATGTTCAAGATTATTATGAACCCTGTGCCTATTACGGATTTCTACTTGCCAATGGCCTGGGATCGTTGGGAGGGCTACCCCGAGCAACGAGATGAAATCTTAGAGTTTATTGACCATCATGGGTTGGGCAAAAACCTACTTTGGGTTTCGGGAGACTTTCATTTTGGAAGCTATGGCCGTGTGTCTCGCTTTGAGGCCTTGGCAGGTTATAACCAGTGGGAAGTATTAGCGGGCCCGATATCACAGGCTCCAAACCCGGCTGGGTTTTCTGTAAAAGGCTCTGAGCAGTTTAAATGGACGCGGGTACGCCAAAATTATGTGACGATTACGTGTGATACGAAAAATGAACGCTTTGAGGTCGAGCCAGTTTATTTGTGACAAATGGCTGGTGCTGTCACCCCGGCCTCCGAGCCGGGGTCCAGTGGAGTTTGGTGGGTTTATTAGAAAAGCTGGTGGATTAGCTGGATCCCGGGTCAAGCCCGGGATGACAAGAATGGAGCCCGGGATGACAAGAGTGGAGCCCGGGATGACATAAGTTCAGGATAACACTTGTTTTTTTGCCTGAATCGCTCTAATCGAAAGAAAGTATGATTTGGATTTTCTTCATCGGTGTTTGTGTCATCGTTGGGAGTATGCTTGGCGCCTACTTTTTGGGGTCCCAAAAATTTGATCGAGCTGCCAAGGTACCCTATGAGTCAGGTATTGCTATTACGGGCTCGGCCAGAACTAGGGTGCCCATTCACTTTTATGTGGTGGCGATGCTCTTTGTGATTTTCGATTTGGAATCGATTTTCGTTTATGCCTGGAGCGTTTCAATTCGCGAGCTTGGTTGGCGAGGCTTTAGCCAAATATTTGTGTTTATCGCGGTATTGCTGCTTGGCTTAGCTTATCTTATCAAAAATAAAGCCCTTGATTTTGGGCCTAAGTTTAGAAAGCCAGGAGAGTCCTTATGAACGAAGCACCACAGCCTTTTATGTTGGCCAAGCTGCAGAATTTGATTGCTTGGGGGCGTAAGCATTCGGTTTGGCCTTTTAACTTTGGCTTAAGCTGCTGCTTTGTGGAGATGGCTACCAGTTTGACTAGCCGTTTTGACTTGGCCCGTTTTGGCTCTGAGGTGATTCGGGGCACACCTAGAGAAGCCGATGTGATGGTCGTGGCAGGGACGGTCTTTGTGAAGATGGCACCGATTGTGCGGCATTTGTATGAGCAAATGCTGGAACCCAAGTGGGTGATTTCCATGGGCTCCTGTTCTAACTCAGGCGGCATGTACGATATTTACAGCGTTGTGCAGGGCGTAGATAAAATCTTACCCGTTGATATGTACGTATCAGGCTGCCCACCAAGACCAGAAGCTTTTTTAGAAGGTCTTTTGCTCTTAAAAGAGTCGATTGGCAAAGAGCGCAGGGCGATTACTTGGTTAGCTGGTGAGCAAGAAACGATTAAACCTGAGCCTTTAAATCTTCGAGACATTAAAACGCCATTAAGAATGAAAGCGACTACGCTCCATGAACCCCATCGATTCGATTAATACTGAGTGGGTAACTCGTGAAAGCTTAGCAGGCAAAGCTGCAGAGCACGAGATGCTCTATGATATTACGGCTGTAGACGAGACCCTTAAAACCAAGCTCAAAGAACACGAGGGCGATTTTACGCTTGTTTATCACTTTTTGTCTCTAAAAGATGGCGAATTTTCGAGGCTGAAGCTTCCAATTGCTGATGCGCAAACACAGGTTCCGTCGCTAACTTCTGAATTTAAAAACGCTAATTGGTATGAACGCGAAGTTTTTGACATGTTTGGCCTTGAGTTTGAAGGTCACCCTAATTTGTGCCGAATCCTGATGCCTGAGTATTGGAAGGGGCATCCACTATTAAAAACCCACCCAGCACGTGCGACCGAAATGGGGCAGTACCAGCTTTCAGATGACAAGCAGGATTGGCTCCAAAGTGTTTTGCAGTACAAACCTAAAGAAGAAGGTGGCGATTATCTCTACCTGAACTTAGGGCCTCAGCATCCTGGAACGCATGGTGTTTTGCGGCTAATTTTAAAAATGGAAGGTGAAATCATCCGGGAGATTATCCCGGATATTGGTTATCACCATCGGGGCGCTGAAAAAATGGGAGAGCGCCAGACTTGGCATACCTATATCCCTTACACAGATCGCATCGATTACTTGAGCGGCGTAATGAATAACCTGGCTTATTTGCTCAGTGTGGAAAAGCTGGCTGGCATGGAGATTCCAGCGCGTGCGCAAACTATCCGAGTCATGCTTTGCGAGCTGTTTAGAATTATTAGCCATTTGGTTTGGTATGGAACTTTTGTTCAAGACTTAGGCGCGATGTCGCCAGTGTTTTATATGTTCACAGACCGTGAGAGGGCTTTTAAAATTATAGAGGGCATCACGGGTGGGCGCATGCACCCGAGCTGGTTCCGCATTGGGGGTGTGGCACATGATTTACCTGAGGGTTGGCGTGAAGCTGTCCAAGAGTTCTTAGATTACTTGCCAGCGCGCCTAGACGAGTATGACGATTTGGTCATGAAAAACCCAATCTTAAAAGCCAGAACCCAAGGCATTGGGGCTTATAATAGTGAAGAGGCCATTGAGTGGGGAGTTACAGGCCCAGGCCTTAGAGCCACTGGTTTTGAGTTTGATTTGCGTAAAGCCAAGCCATACTCAGGCTACGAAAACTTTGTCTTTGATGTTCCAACTGCCCATCGGGGCGATTGCTATGATCGAGCTGTGGTGCGCATTGAAGAGATGCGCCAAAGTTTGAAGATTATCAAACAGTGCTTAGACAACATGCCGTCTGGCGCATACAAATCAGACCACCCCTTGGCGATGCCGCCCCCTAAAGATCAGACTTTGATACACATTGAGACTTTGATTAATCACTTTGTGAACACGACTTGGGGGCCAGTGATGCCAGCCGGCGAGGCTTTTCACGCGATTGAGGCTACTAAAGGCACGAATGCGTATTATCTGCAAAGCGATGAAGGCACGCACTCATATCGCACGCGCATTAGGACGCCGTCTTTTCCGCATATGCAAATGCTGCCACTGTTAGCTGTTGGCACGACCATCTCGGACCTGATGGCCATTTTAGGCAGCATGGATTTTGTGCTGGCTGATTTGGATCGCTGAGCTGTTACTGGGGGCCCACGCGGAGCAAACGACTAGTCTTGTCTCTTTCCATGTTAAGCCTTCATGCCGCAAAAGCTTGAAGCTCTGCGCGTTCAGTCGCTTGGTCCATTGTTCAAATCGCTCACATCGTTCGACGCGTCTTCTATCTGAAAACCCCAGAATATTTCGGATTTCTTCACCAAAGAATTGGTCTTGAATCACGGCTAGCTCAGGTTTGCCTGCAAGATGATGCTCTAAAAACTCAAACAGGGCCCCGTAATGCGCCTTAACTTCTGATAATGTTCGGTCAGGGTCCTGTGAATTGTGATCACTATCAGGTTCCACCAAGCAAAAGAGTTCTGGTTTAAGCAGCTTGATTTGGGACAAAACCCAGTCTTTATCCCATAAATGATGCAATGCGAGTGAAGCGTTTATGTAAAGAGGTCTGATTTCGATGGGGAGCTTGGCAAAAGCAAGCTGCTCGATTTCTTGCAAAATGGACTGAAAACGGAAGTTGCTTAAGTGAGCTGTTTTCTGTTTGAATTCGTCAACCAACTTTTGGTTAAGTGGAGTGGGTAAATCGATACCAATGAGATCTATTTGTTGTTGAGGGTGTTGCTCTAGATAGCTTATCCACTGAGCTCCAGTCCCAAATCCAATATCCAGTAGTGTGTAAGCGGCGTGATTTTTAGTGGCTTCATTTAAAAAACAGTTCACTTGTTCATGGCAAAATTTGACCAAAGGTGTCTGATCGTAAAGTACTCGGTACGCTTGGATGAGGTCTTGCTCCGCGTAGAGATTTCCTGAACAGGATGATTTTTTAAGCAAGGCATCCTGAAGGATCTGTTCGAGTCTTGAGGAAGAAGACGGCATGCAGGGTTATAGCGATTGAGCATTCGAAATGGCGATACCACTTTCTCTTAAATTATAGCGAGTGACGCGGATCAAATTCAAAACACGCATTATTTTTCGGTTAATATCAAGCAAAACTTCACATATTTTCATATAGTAAAGTTGAGGTTAAAAAATGAATACAGTCAGTCAAGTCATCAATCGTAGTCTGAAATCTTTTTCATTTCTTCCGCTACTATCAATTTTACTATTAACAGGCTTTGGATGTAGTTCGGATAACACATCCGGCGGTAAGTTAGCTGCAGGTGGGCTTTCCGGCTACCAATTGTCAGCCGAAGCCTGCTTAAGCCAGTTCTCTGGAGGCAATATATGTCAGTGCATAGTACGAGCCTCAAGTACTTTCTTTGGCCTTTGCAGCAACCTAAGCCTTCCTCCACCTCAGGATAATGAGCCTCTCTTGTGTGGACAGTGCAACGGCTTTAAGGCTGACTGCGCCACAGTATGCAATGATGCGACAAGTGCAGGGAGCACCTACCCCGATTTTTGTCTTCCTACTCAAGCAAATATCTACTGCGGCCAGGATGATTGCAGTTTCGAAAACGGGGATGGGTTCTTTGAGACTGCTGATGATTTCAACGCTGCAAAACTTGGCAATGGCGATCCTATAAAGATGTGCAACTCCAAGATCTAGCAAGCTAGAATAGGCGAAATAGCTTCCAGATTTAACCTGCTATGCTAGCAGTAGGTTTCGTCATGGATATATTTTCAAGATTCTTAACCGCGGCTGTCGATGTCGCCTGGGGTGTGCCGCTTGTTGTTCTGCTTATCGGTGGTGGGCTCTACCTGTGTTTAGTAAGCAGGTTGTTGCCGTTAAGAGGCTTTTGGCATGCGATTAAATTAACGCTTGGTATTGATAAAGTGCCGGGTGACCTAACTGCTGAAGGGCAAATATCGCACTTCAAAGCTTTGACCAACGCACTCGCAGCGACGATTGGTATGGGCAATATTGCGGGTGTGGCAGTGGCCATTCAGCAAGGTGGGCCGGGAGCTATCTTTTGGATGTGGGTGGCTGCGTTTATTGGTATGGTCACCAAATACTTTGAGTGTACGATTGCGATTAAGTACCGAGGCAAAAATTATAAG
>JAESQZ010000053.1 GCA_016764955.1 Deltaproteobacteria bacterium
AATAATGCAAAACAACCACCTGCAGTAGCGAAGCTACGGCTGAAATGAATGTTCAACCGTGCCTTCGGCACTGAATGGAGCATGTCATGCATTTACCCCGGGCTGACGCCACGGGGCTTTATTCGCATACCGCTTCGCGGAAAAAATCCTAACCCTGAGTGTAGTTGGTTGGAAGAAAGTCAATTGCGCGGTTTACTGATGCAACTCGTTCTTCGGTAGTTCTTTGATCAAAAAACATGGAAATTAGATTTCGAGCTCCAGCCACGAGGCTACTACTGTTTTCATCTTCTTTATCTTTTTTTAATGCCTGCTGGAAGGCTTGGAGATGTTTTAGTCTAACGTTTGAAGCCTTTCCAGCCAAGGCCGTGAGAACGTCTGAATTGAAAGGTTCTTGAAAGGCTTCCAATGCATTTACGAGATCTTTTCTTCTTTGGAAGGGTTTGTTATCTCCAAGCAGGCTTTCGACGGCATTTTTTGCCTCAGTCTTATTACCAGCTACCAACGGAGATAAAATGCGGTGAGCCGCAATTGATTTTTTTAGTGTGTCCATATTGGATTCTGGGTAGAGGCCTAATTTTAGAGCAGCTAGAGCTCTTCTGGTTTCCGGGTTTTTGAATTCTGGATCATTTTGGAGCAATTCCTGTACTCTGTCAAAACTTGTTTTCCCGAGTCCTTGTTGTAATAGGGCTCGAGTTAGGTGGACTTTTGCATCTTCAGATAAGTCTTTTTTAGGGTCGTATCTGTCAACAATTCCAAGTCGAACTAGGATCTCTAAACGGGGTTTAATAGGTCTATCATTTAGTATATCATCAACACATGCTTCCATTACTGGTCGTGGAAAGTCACGTGGAAGTGCTCCGAAGTTCATTTCAGGAACAGCAGGCGCGGCTTTAGGAAGCTCATTTACGTCATTAGTTCCTGGAATTTGTTGTTGCTTTTGTGCAGCTTCTGCACCCCTAACTGCTGTAGCCGCAGCTCCTCCACCTGCTTCTGCACCTCCACCAATAGCTCTGTCGGCCATAATTAAACCTCGCTTATACTATATATTATAAGCGAAGCTTACTCTGATTTACAGCTTTTAAACCAAATTATTACACCATAAAGGGCGGCTAAAAGCACCGCAAAGCTCACAAACCAGCCCATTTGCGACTCGATAGCCGCTATCATGATTTCTGGCGATTCTAGCAGCCTAGGCTCAGAGCCTAGGGTTTGTTGGCCAAACCACCCAAGTACTAGGCACCAGATACCAGAGCCGGCTAAGGTCGCGATACTAAAGGGAATTAGCGGCATTTGGAAGAGCCCCGCAGGCATGGATATGAGATGGCGGATAACTGGTAAAAGTCTGGCGATAAAAATGCCTGTTACGCCGTACTCTCGTACCCATTCTTCTGCTAAAGCGAGCTTTTTCTTGCTAATTAAGACAAATTTTCCGTATTTGACTAATAAAGGGTGCCCGATGGTGTTTGCGAGCCAATAGCTGATCAGAGAGCCAGCATAACTGCCTAAAGTTCCGGATAAAATGACACCAAAGAAACTCATAGTGCCCTGGGAGGCCCAAAAGGCAGCAGGTGGAATGACAAGCTCAGAAGGAACCGGAATAACTGAACTTTCCATGGCCATGAGGATGAAAATTCCGGCATAACCCCAATCGTTTAGCCAGGTAAACCAAATCTGTATTAACTCAAGAAACATATTTCCTTCCCCTTAAGCGCTCAGGTAGGTTAGCAGCTTTGGGATTTTTTTGCCCGTATCCGAGGCTTTTCATTAATTGAGTTGGTGCATTGCGTAGATGCATGGGGATTGGTAGTGCTCCTAGATCGACAATGTCTTTTTTGGCGGCATAGTAAGCGTTAATGACCGCTCGAGATTTTGGGGCTTTTGCTAAATAAATAGCGGCTTGTGCTAAGGGCAATACGCCTTCGGGTAGCCCCATAAGCTCATAGGCTTGTAAGGCTGAAGTTGTGAGTGTTAGTGCATGGGGTTCAAGATTCCCAATGTCTTCACTCGCAAATATGATCATGCGTCTTAAGATGAATCGTGGGTCTTCTCCGGCCTCCAGCATTCGGGCCAAATAGTAACAAGCTGCATCTGGATCTCCAGCGCGCATGCTTTTGATAAACGCACTAATTGTATTGTAGTGCTCTTCGGCCTTTCGGTCATAAGCTAAAACGCGCTTGCCTATTGCTTGCTTGATTTCTACTAGCGATAAATGGCGTGTTTCTTTGTTGGCAAGTCCAAAAGCTACTTCGCAGGTAGATAAGAGAACCCTGGCGTCGCCAGTAGCGCTTTTGATAAGAACCTGTTTGGCGTCTTCGTCAAGGGTGAACTCTTTTGTTTTTAATGCTCTTTGAAGCAAGAGGTTTAAATTTGAGTCTGAGAGTGGTTTGAGGGTTAAAACCCGGCAGCGCGATAGTAGGGCGTTATTGATCGTGAAAGAAGGATTTTCAGTTGTTGCACCAATAAGAGTGACAATTCCCTCTTCTACATAAGGTAATAAAACATCTTGTTGTGCTTTATTAAAGCGATGGATTTCATCCACAAAGAGAAAAGCAGGTGTTTTTTTGGAAATCTCGACGGATTCCCTGATTTCTTTGACACCAGATGAAACAGCCGACAGTCGAAGGAGTTGGCGCTGCATAGAGCGGCTTAAGTTTTCGGCTAAAGTTGTTTTTCCAGAACCAGGAGGGCCCCATAATAATAAAGAGGGTATTGAACCATGATTAACTAAACGCGTTAAAAGGCCCTCTGGTCCTAGAAGGTGTTCTTGACCAACCATGTCGTTCATGGATTTTGGCCTCATTTGGGCTGCTAGTGGAATCATTTTGTTTTGGCTAAAGAAGTCTTCTTTACAGGAGTCTTTGAAAAGATTAAAATTGTTTTTCGTTGACTGTAATTTTTGCTGGCTCGCGCTATTGCTGTGATGTAGTTGATGCCAGGTTTTAGTTTTATTTTCTCAGATATAATTAATTTTTTATTTTCAGCTTTTAGCGCCTGGTATCTAACTTTCTGGTCGTTGACATACAGATAGACATCTTTCAGGGATGGTTTTCCTGTGATTTCTGCCTTGATTTGAAAAGAATTTTTAGCAAGAATTGGCTTATTGGCAGGGAACAGCCATTTAATTTCGGGTGGTGTTTTTGAAATTTCTTTGTTTGCGGATAGCTCTACATCTTCGGCCCAAAACTCGCCTGTGATAGCGTCGTACAACTGAATTTGTAGGTCAGGTGAGCTGGCAGTGTCTTTGTTTTTTTTGTATGTAAGCTTAGTTTGGGCACTTTCACCGGGTTTAAGGGGTTTTAGAGCTTGCCGCCCTTCTTCAATAGAAACAGCATCAGGCTCGCCATTATTTTGGAGGAGAATTATTGGTTCTTGAGCAATGCCTGACCCAACATTCTTAACCCATACTTTGATAGTTTCGCCGTTGATCTCGTACCGATGCGTTAATATTGGTCGGAGGACTCCTTTTAGAGAGAGAGGCACTTCTAGGGTTCCTGCTTCTTGGTTATGATTATCTTTGAAGCTGATCGTCATTATATTGTGTTGGGTGAACAAATTTTTAGGAAGATCAAACTCAGTGGTCCAAGTCCTTTTTTGTTTGGACTTAAGTTTCCCAAATATGAATTCTTTATCTGTCAAAAATGAGGTATCTGACTGCGAGATGCCATAAAGTTGATAGGTTGTATGGTGTCCCAGGTTTCGAGCCTCTAGAGTTACTTTAAGTTTCAAAGTCTTGGGTTCGATACTGCTTTTTAATACGCGGTAACGCAGACGAGTCTTTTTTGGAGTTTTAGGGGGTTCGGACCAGTCAACACCCAATTTCTTTAGACTTACCTGAATTTTTTTATGTTCTTCTTGCTCTACCTTAGGAATTATTTTTTTTGCAGTTGAGAGTAAGTCTTGGCGGGTTGAGCCCTTTGAATTGAGCAGGATTCTTTTGGCGAGTCGAATTTCAAAGTCATCATGAAATATCTTGGAAACAGCCCTTTGCTCATGCTCGCTTTCAGTTAGGCTTTTCATGACATAGGTTAATTCATATTCTGGTTTGTGTGGAATGAGGCTTTTTTCACTATCCAGATGACTATCTAGATCACCCTCTCGGGTTTTTGTAAGAGGGAATAATAAAAGATTGTTTTTATCATCAATATTTGCAGGCATGGCTAAAATGTCTGGTGTAATACCTACAGATTGAATGCTTTCATCTCCCGGTGTTAAGTACTGGGCAACGGTTAATTTAAGAGAAGACTTATCAGGGAAGTCATGTAAGATTTGAACGGAGCCCTTTCCAAAAGTTTGTTCCCCAAGAATTAAAGCTCGATTTTGGTTTTTTAATGCACCTGCAACAATTTCGGATGCAGAGGCTGAACCAGAATTTACCAAGACGACAATGGGTAACTTTTTCTTTTCCGGACCTGGATTAGCCTTTTCTTCATCTCGATGAGCCCCTTGTGCACCCTGGGTTACGACTATGGTTCCGCCATCTAGGAAGAGATCGGATACTGCGACAGATTCGCTTAAAAGTCCGCCTGGATTGTTGCGAAGGTCTAGGATAATTCCCTTGAGAGAGTCTTTGGATTCCTTTTTGAATTTGTTGAGGGCAGCCAGGACTTCTTCGCTTGTGTCGGCTGAACTCATCGACTTGATACGAATATAGGCAATTTTTTTGTTTAAGAGATGTGAACTAACAGAATCAATTTTAATAACATCCCGTACTACTTTTATTGGAATAGGCGAGGCTATATTTTTGCGCTTTATGGTTAAAAGAACTGGGGTTCCAGGTTTCCCTCTCAGTTTTTCGACAGCCTTATCTAAAGGAAGGTTGGTTGTTGAAATATTGTCTATTTTGATAATTTGATCTAAAGCTTTAATCCCTGATTTCGAAGCAGGCGTTCCATCTAAAGGGCTGATGACTGTTAAAACGCCTTTCCTGACACCAATTACAACACCCAAGCCTCCAAACTCGCCTTTAATGCTTAGTTTCATCTCTTTAGAATATTTCGGTTCAAGTAGAACAGAATGCGGGTCTAGTTGGCTTAAGGTTCCGTTTACTGCAGCGTACTCAATCTCGTTTTTTTCTAAGGGTTCAGAAGTGTTGTTTTCGAGGTACTCAAAAATATCTCTTAGCTTGAAGCTTAAGTCCCAAAGTGACTTCATCTTATTGATGCTAAACTTTTTGCTTTTTTCTCCAATTCGAACTTGGATTTTGCCATTTTCAGGCTCTTCAATTACAGCTTCCGGCACTTCTCTTTCAACAGCATCTAGAGCGCCAATAAGCATTTTTTCTGGGTTTAGGCGCTTAGGGTCAACATAGTTTTCCTTAACCAACAGGATTGCGCGGTTGTAAATTCTAAGTTCTGAAAGTTTGCTATCTTTAGATGTAGCTTGAGCAGAAAAGACAAGAAAAAACAGAAAAAATAAAGTGTTTAATCGCACCATTATTTGGACTCAGCAGCACTTAGCTTTTCTCTTTGTGAGAGCGAGTATCGAACTAGAGTTTTTAGAATTCGGTTTCGTTTCACCTCGCCTAGAATTCCCTTCAAGTCATCATAAATAGATGGATCAATCAGGAGTCGCCCGATCGTACCCTGCCCTTCTTTTGTATTTGTAATAATTATATTGAGATTTGCAAGAGCGCTTTCAAAATCTTGCCCTGATTTCTTATTGTAGATTAGCTGGTGTGTGAGGCCAGAGCCAGACTCAATTTCTTTTGCAATATTTTGCACAGACTTCACTGTGTTCACTAGAGCAACGTCTCCCCCCTCAGCTACAAACCTTTCAATAAATTCCCGGGCAGTTTTGACTGCACTTGTAATATCACTCAAGACATCCTGGGCTTTTACCAACGCTTCATTGAAGTCTAGAGACTCCAATGAAGCAAGTAGGCCTCCATTTTTGAGCGCGAGCGCATCTGATGTTCCAAGGCTAATATTGATAATTTTGTCCCCTAAAAGACCTTTGCCATCAATTCTTGCAATTGAGTTTGTACGAATCCAGTTAAGTTTATCTTCTGGTATACGAAGAACAACTTTTATCTTTCCTTGTGAAATAGGATATTGGTCTTCTAAGATAGGAAACCCAACCTTATCTACGTGACCTACCAATACACCTGCCAACATGACATCTGCACCAACCGATAGTCCAACAACATTTTTAAAATAGGTGTTTATGTAGGCCGATCTATCAAAAATCTGACTTTCGCGCCCAATGAGAAATATGAAGAGCGCTAGGACTACGATACCACTTGCCACAAAAGCGCCCAGCAAAATATCTAGATTTCGGCGTTTATCAAATGCCATAACAATAACTCTCTAATCTAATATATCATTTACCAGTGGGTTGCTGTTTAAAAAAGTTCTAACAAAATGATCTGAGTGGTGCATAAGCTCCTGAATAGGGCCTAACGCTTGAATATGGCCCTCATTGATAAATGCAGCACGGGAACAAATTCGCCTAGCAGCAGGGATGTCATGGGTAACTGTAATAGCTGTGGATTTTAGCCTTTCTTGTAAATTGAGAATCAGCTCCACAACTCGAACGGTGTTAATTGGGTCAAGCCCTGCTGTTGGTTCATCGTACAGCACAACTTCTGGGTCAGGGGCAATCGCGCGTGCTAAGCCGACACGTTTTTTCATACCTCCTGAGAGCTCAGCCGGCATTTTATGAATGGCCTCTTCAAGCCCTACCCAAGTGAGCCTTTCCTCTACCCTGTCCTTCAGCTCGCCTTCAGATAGATTAAGCTTGGCAAGGCCGTAGGCAACATTGTCAAATACGGTCATAGAGTCGAATAGAGCAGCCCCTTGAAATACCATGGCAATGCGCTTTCTGATGGGTAAAAAGTCTTCATCCCGTTTAAGAGTAGATAGTCTAATATCATCAAAAGTGATTTCACCAGCATCAGGCTGAATTAGCCCGATAAGCATTTTGATGGTAACTGTTTTCCCTGTGCCGGACGGCCCAATAATGCAAAAACTCTCGCCTTTTTCAATATTTAGCGATATACCCTCGCAAATTACTTGTGAGCCAAATGCTTTGTAAACATGTTCATATGCGATATAGCTCATGATCCCCGATCCTAAAAACAGCTTCCCAGGGTACTTTACAGAAGAAGTACCCTTCATCAAAGCTTAAGGTTGCACTAACGCCTCTCGTATCAAAGCCAAAATCAGTCAATCCAAAATCATATGAAAATTTAAGACCCAAATGAGGCTGTCCAGAGAACTTTGGAGGCACCAAAACACCTGATTGACGTGGGTCAAGCATGAGCAAAGCAACACCAGAATCTAAGAGTTTTTCAAAAACCTCAAGTTTCCCTCTGTTTTTCTCAGGAGATTTTGGATGAAGTTGAACTATCTCAGCCATTAGCTTAGACTTGTATACTACGAGATGCTTCGTATTGCTGATCAAGTTCAGTTATGGAAGACTCTAAGACCTCTTTAATGGAGCGGTTAAACTTTACCTTGGCGGCTGCAATTTCTCGAAGGGCAGTAACCTGCTCATTATTTTTAAATCCTTCGACCAGAGATCGGCTGCCTTTCATCAGTTGGCGGGTTCTTGCAGCAGCTAGTAGAACTAGAGCAAATCTATTTTCCACAACCTCTAAACAGTCTTGAACGGTTACACGTGCCATATGAGTTGACTTCTAGCACACCTCAACGTAGCAGTCGAGGCCTTAGAGCGACTTCCTCTCCTTCCAATACAACTTCAAAACGTACAGAGCGCACCTGGTGTTCTTTCATAAGCTCACCTTGGGCTTCAAGCAAGGTAGACTCAAAAGCAGAAAATTCAACAGTTTCATTGCCTTGCAGCTCATGAGCTTCTTTAAATTGCTCATATAGTTCTTTTAAAGTTTGATTGGAGGGAATGGGCTGAACTTGACCCAACTCCGGATGGTGGCTATGTGAGCCATCTATGGTGTGTTTGCCAGCAACGGGCTTCAGCTTGGGAAGCTGCGGCGAGGCGCTTTTCATGAGATTTGGGTTATCAGACAATGTGCCCGCTAATTCATTGAAAGCCTGGGCAATATCACTTAGCTGTGCGAAGTCTCGATGTACTAGCCGTCTATCATAGCGGCCATTGGCGAGATCGCGCAAAGCATCTGCTACTTCCTCTGTCCTAAGTTCTGCGGTTTTAGGAACTAAAAGGCAGGCGCTAATGAGAGCTGTTAAGCCGCCTAAATCAATCAGCAACCGTGCCCAAGCGGATTGCGGTGCTACTGAGTAAATTATGGCAAAACCGACCATTGTAGTAAGTAGGGCAATAGCTGATACTGTTAGCAAAAAGATTTTTAGATTTTTCATCAGTGTCCCCATTCTATCGAATCTTCATTAAATAGCCAAGATAGTTGTGTGTCTGGACCTAAAGTATCTACTACATGCTGGCGAAATGATTTTTTAATTCGATCACTTAATTGGCCCATGCGTTGCTTTGAAACGCCAAATTCTCTTCCGAGTTCAGCAAGATTAGTAGGCTCCTGAGCGATCAAATGTCTCTTCCAAATCGCTTTATCGCGCTTATTAGTTAAGCCACTTTCAAACTCCTTAGTAAGTTTTTCAATTGTCCGCCGAATTTCTTGCTGGGCACTTTTGGATTCCGGGGTTTCTTCTTTGCTTGCAATGGTGTCTTGAAGCCTATTACCTGGTATATCCCCAATTGGGGTGGATAGACTAGATTCTTGATTTTCCAAACGAGAAAGAACTAAGGAGACTTCTTCAGGACTTTCATCTAGCTCCCTGGCAATATTTTCAGGTGTTGCTTTTAAGCCTTTTGCGTTTAACTTGCGCCTAATTTGAGGAAGCGCAAAGTAGATTTTTCGACCAGCCCTGCTATTTGCGGTGTGAATTAGGTGTGAATTAGTCATTAGAAATTTTGTTAATCGCGCCTTAATCCAATAGGCTGCATAGGTTCCAAACCGCGCTCCCTCATCTGGGCCCCAACGTTTGGAGGCAATACCCATTCCGATTAGCGCCTCTTGAATTAAGTCCATCGTGTTTGTCCACGAACGACGATATTGATGAGCCATCTTAATTGCTAAACGCATGTTATGATAAACGAGCTTTTTTGCGGCGTCTGAGTCCTGTTGCTGCTTGACTTTGAGCCCTAAAGCGCGCTCTTCTTCTTCAGAAAGTCTCGGAATACTGGTTGCTTGTCGCACAAAGCTCGCATATAAACTGTCGGACTTTTCCTGACCTTGAACCCATTCGCCAGTAGAATTGGCTAGACGAATGCTAGCGCGTTTTACTAAGTCTGAGGACTTTTTCTTTGTTTTCTGGCGCGACATAAATCCGATTAATCTCAATAGGTTTTGGGTAACGATTAAATAAAGTGGTGTGTTTTTCGAGGGGAACGATTTCTCCGCGCTTCGTCAACACGTAAAGCGGTATAGCAGATGATTCAAAATACTTCGAAATTGCATTCTTAGATCTAGACTGAATAAAATCAATCTTTTCACTTTCCAAATATTTGGTAAGATTTTGAAATTCAGATTCAGAAAGCTCGTCTGCAACTAGTGAATATGGATTTCGACTTGATATCCGTTTGGCCCATGAATTATTACTGTCACGAATGCTTCTTTGAAAATCTAAATCATTGGTCAAGATATATTCTTCTGGATCAGAGGGGATAGCTGGAGCATCATCACTTTCAGCAAAATAACGTTGTAGCATTTTTTCAAATACAACCGGTGTGTGGTGTAGGTAGACGCTTGCAAACATGTGGTACCTAGACAGCAGAAAATCTTCGAAACTAAACATGCCTTTGGATTTAATAGCCAAAGAGATTTCTTGCTCTCTTTGGATGGGGACTAAATTGCCAATTAGCCAGTCACTATCAAAACGCCCGTAATTGACACCGCAAAACATACTGTCGCGCTGCAAATAGTCCATCCGATCAGCATCACACTCTGAACTTACAATTTGTTTTAAAATAGGCTGATAACTAATTTTATTAAACTTAAAATCCAAACTCGTTATAAGTTCAGGCGAAAGCCCCTCGTCTTCAAAGAGCTGCTCTAGCAGTTTTGAAAAGCTTGAGTTGCGAATTAATATAAAAGTGTAGTCTTCATGAGTTGCTTGCCCACCGCCTTCTAAACCAAGGCTTTTCTTGGATGGCATCAACATTTCAGCGCAGTGTGATAGTGGCGGGTGACCTAAATCATGCAACAACATAGCAAGACGAACAGCCTGCCTCATTTTTAGGCGGAAAGATTCATCTAAGTCACCCGGTTTAAAAAGCGAATCGAAAATTCGCGTCGCCATAGCCATAGCGCCTAGGCTATGACTATAACGAGTATGGGTTGCCCCTGGAAATGCTTGTTCGGCAAATCCAAGCTGTTTGATGTTTCTAAGCCGCTGAAATGCGGGGTGATCAACAAGTGCTAGTTCTTTGGTATTTAGGTGAATAGAACCGTGGATAGGATCTCTGATCTTAGTTAGCATGTCATGATTATATAATATAACGACCTTCTTTTTGAGCCCTAACGCAGTCTAAAAGCCAGTCCCGTAGTCGCTTCTGGTCTCCTGGGGCAAATTTTCTAAATGCGGCACCCATCATCCAGGAGCCTTGCTCGTCTTCTAGCCAAACAATCTCAGACGCAGCTTTTAAAAGCTCAAGCTCTTTTTTTATTGGGATATAGAGTAGAATATTGACCTTCTCTCCAACCTTGAATTCTTGAAGCGATTCAAAGCTAATACCACCAAGTGCTAGATTACGGGAAGTTGCAGTAAACGATTGTAAACCTTGAGTAATTTCGATTCTAATTTCAATTGGAGCTCGCAAGTGTCTGGTTTGCTTAACCTTTCCAGCCTTTGGCTCATCTGGAGTCGGAATATCTTTCTTAATTGCTGTCATAGGGAGCGCATTTTATCTCACAAAACATCTCTAGTCAAAGCCAATTTCAGTGTTTCAAAGATATTCCAATTCATGCATGCTTCAGATCCAAGAAGACTACCTACTTCAGCGATTGATACTCTTGAACTGCTGAATTCGCAAACCTCTGGATTGGCTAGGCAAGGAATTCTTGAAATCTTGCATTCCAATGGATTTGAGAAGCTAAGCTCCTTTTGTGGGGGGCATCAGACAAGGTGGACTTTACCTCATAGAGTTGAGCTTAAAGCTCACATGACTGAAAAGAAGCTTCCTAAAAAGAGAGCTTATATCAAAGGAAACGTCGTTTGGGTTGAGAGCAAGGGACGCTTAGATCTGAATAAATCAAGTCAAAAAAAGGGGTTCAAGTTTATTAAATCGATAGAGGTTCGTACAGTTGAGCCTCAAGGCAGCTCACTAGCCAAATTGCCCACCAACAGCGAACTAGCGATAGCGATGGCTCCACATGCAGAGTTTGAAATTTCAGGAGATGCAGAAATAGGTTTTTCGGTCGAATATGCCGCTGAGGCTCGTGTTGGGAGGAAGACGAATTTATCTATTTTGACCAGAAAACTGGAGGCGCCTAACCAGGTTCTGGTTCAATTGAAAGATACTCTTGGCAGTAAAGCATCAGTTGGATATTACTACCAGCAACAACAAGATCCATCCACGAGCTCACTTGCTCAGTTTTTTGGACGTATTTGGCATTTTCTAGTTGATAAGTTTGAGTTTCTAACTTGGCTTTCTAGATCGTCTGCAAATGCAGAGATAAAGAAAGAAAGTCAAAATCGAACTATTAGGCAATATGTTCTTGACCTATCGATACCTGAGCATGCACAAGCCTACGATGAGATCTTTTCTCGATTCTCAATGACAAAAGTAGAGTCTGTTGCAACAAAACAGGAGATCTTAGAAAAAGAAAGTAGCTACGATTTTAATATCGGTGGAACTTTAGGTGATGATGAGTTTCGCTTAGTTTACTCTTCCGAGAGTGAGAAAGAATCCGTTTCGAAAACCCGGCGATACTTGCAATCTACTTCCATTCAGGAACATCTATCAAAATGGTGGTCAAAAATATCAGTTGCTTGGGAGTGGGTGTCACTAGATAATTTACGAAATAAAACTTCCAGGTCTTATTGTCATTTGAAATTTGAAAGCCCTAATGTAACTCAATTTTTCGCTTTAACAAATGCTCTCGAGATATTTTTGGTTGACGAGGCCAAAGAAGTTTTCAAAAGTGACCCAGAGTCTACTGTGCAGCTTGAGCTTTTTTACACCGAAGCAGGCATCAAAAAAATTCAAAACGTTTCTTTTAGAGAAGCGTTTAAAGCCTACTTAGGTGAAGAGGCTGGGTTAATTATCAATTGCGAGGCAGCAAAGCGCTATGGGGAGATTCTAAACAAGTCATTCATGACTCGATGGTTTTTTGCTGGTGAATTATCTGAATTAGAGGAGCGTTACCCAGGATTAGCTAAAATATCGGACAAATTAGCTGAGGCTTATTCGTTTGCGAAGAATCTAGGTCCATTTAAGGGTTCTTTAAGAAGATTTTCTGACTGCGAGTCTATTATAGCGCTGACTCGAATGGCTGGGCGAGATAATCTCATGGTTCATGAGCTTTCAATAACAGGCCAGGGAATGTCACTAGTTGCTCCTGATGAGGGTGAAATTCAAAACCCTGAAACAGATTTCATCCAACAACTTGAAGTAAGTCTTTCTGCTTCCTCGCCAAACGCTGGTCAAGTAGGTGGGTCGGCTGGACGTTCTTTAAGGCCCGCAGCATAACAGAGCGTAAGTCAGGTATATCTTGCTCAAGCTTTGCTAAGAGTTCACTAACGGCTTCTCGCTTAAGGCCTTCTTGAGCACTGCAGAGATTACAAGGCAAAATTGGATACTCTGCTCGCCTGGCATGCCAAGCAATATCAGACTCAGCGCACTCGATTAATGGCCTGATGACTTTAAAACGCTTATCGTCTGTTTCATATATCGCTGGCATGGCCTGTAGCTTGCCTGCGTAAAATAAATTAAGCAAAAGTGTTTCCAAAGCGTCATCTCTATGGTGCCCTAAGGCTATTTTATTACAAGCAAGCTTTTCAGCAGTCGTGTATAAAATTCCACGTCGAAGCCTAGAGCAAAGAGAGCAATAGGTGCCACCCTCTTTGGTTTTATCAACCACAATAGAGTAAGTATCTTTCTGGACAATTTGGTGCTGAATTCCAGAGCGTTCTAGCCACTCTTTAAGAGGCTTTCCGTCGTAGCCTGGCTGCATTTGATCTAGGTGCACAGCTGTAATTTTGAAATCAAAAGGTGCCTTTTTTTGAGCCTGGGCCAAAAAATCTAAGAGCGTATAGCTGTCTTTACCGCCTGATACAGCGACGAGAATATGGTCATCTGGCTCAATAAGCTTATATTCACAAATCGTTCGAATCATGCTTCGCATGAGCTTACGTGTGCGCTCGTGCTTATGATTACTTAAGGCATATCCTTGCCAATGATTTAAATTGGGGGCTTTCACAAAGCTTTGCTTAGCATATCCCTCCCTTTTTCAAAGCTACTGTCAAATCCACTTCATGGATAAAAATCGGTTGTTTCCAACATGTTTAATAATTTGGGGATATGAATTTGTTTTTGCCCATGGAATGGGCAACGGTGCCACAGCCCAGCCTGATAGGGCTGGGTTTATGTCACGTCACCCACCCCACATTGCCGCCAGGTTTAAGGGAACCTCTTGATTTCATATAAATCTAGCGATAGCGCAAAATGGGTGGTGGGCCTGATTCCCAGGGCGCCGTTGGCTCGCAAACTCGCCAACTTTACCCTGGGCTGTGGCACCTAAGCCCATTCCATGGGCAAGAACAAATCAGCCGCAGTATTACAATATCATGGACTAGTTCTTACTTAAACAGGTCTGAGTGTGAGCCTGTGCGTTCAAAAGAAATATAAGTATCTGTTAAGCGATACACGAGCAGCCAGTCGGGCGTAATATGGCACTCGCGGCAGTCACTGAATTCGCCCGTCAATTTGTGGTCTCGATGTTTGGGTTCCAAAGGGATTTCGGCCGCAAGCTTTTTCATGACCTCTTTGATCTTCTTTTCGCCCTGGCCTCGTCTAACAGCGCGTTTGAGTTCTTTCTCAAATCGAGTGGTGGCTTTGATTTTTAACATCAGATTTAAAGTGATTTGAAAAGATCATCGACGCTATCATACTCGTTGACATTGATTCCATTTCGGCTGTCTTCAATGACCTTGCGAGTTCTTCGGTTGGGCATCTTTACGGCAAACGGAATGCCTTTTTCGGAAATCACTTTCTTGAAGAAAAGCGTGATGGCCTCGCTCGTTGTTAGACCAATTTCTTCGAGGATTTTCCTGGCACGCGTTTTGACGGATGGATCCAGTCTGATATTGAGAGTTGCTGTCTTCATGTTGGCCTCCTGACATATTTTATTGTAATGACAATGCCTACACAAGTCAAGCACTAGTTTCTTCCAGTAAAATGGCATGGGAACTGGATCCCGGGTCAAGCCCGGGATGACAGCCAAAATCTTGCATTGTTTCAAAAGCCCGGTTAAACGCCATTTGAATCCCCGTGAACAGTTACAACTGTTTAATAAGGTGTCGTTTTTTCTAAAAACTCTGCCCTAAGGTAAACAAAAACTGCATGCTGGAGTCGCCAGCGGGCATGCTGGGGGTTCCGTGGGGTCTGCGTACGAGTGGGAAACCCCATTCGAAGCGTAAAGTACCCATCGGGCTAAACCAACGAAGGCCGAAGCCAACTGCGCTATAAAGCCCTAGCCCATAAAAGAAGCCCAATGGATCATGATAACCCTTGTAGCGTTCTTTAAAATCGCCGCTTCCAACATAGAAAAGGCCTTCGTCTGGTGCGTAGACATTGCCCATGTCAAAAAACCCAACTCCAAAGAGATTGATCGATCGAATTAATGGGAACTCTAACTCTAAGTTGGTCAA
>JAESQZ010000054.1 GCA_016764955.1 Deltaproteobacteria bacterium
AAGAATTTTTGTGGGCTAGTCGCGAGCTGACGGCTGTCATCCCGGGCTTGACCCGGGATCCAGTGCTGGACACCGGCTCAAAGGCCGGTGTGACAGGTAGCATCCCAGCCCTCGCCAAAAAAATCCATGAACTCCACCAAAATAACATCACAGCATTTTTGCCAGTTTACGGCTTAGAGGGAGTTCACCAGTACAAAGAGTTGTTGGAATCTCATGGAGTTCAAGTGAGACATCTAACTCAGGCTGTAAGTTTCTTAACTGCGTTTAATTTTAATGCATCCATTCATGCCTATACTTTTGTAGCAGAGCCGGAGCCACCAGCTCGAAGTGCTGTATTTCCTGAGCTTGGGCTTGGCATCTTCTCGCCAGATGATGTTTTCGGGGTCCGAATCAAACGCGAAGTCGGGCGCAAAGGTGGCTTTAAGACCACTTTGGCTGACTTAGAAGTTGACGACGCCATTGTGCATGTGGATCACGGGATTGGCTTGTTTAAAGGCCTAACGCGTCTCAACGTTCGAGGTGTTGAACAAGACTATTTGCTTTTGGTTTATGCAGGTGATGACAAGCTTTACTTGCCTGTGCATCGAATTAATTTAATTCAGCCGTATTCGGGTGCTGAGGGCTCAAAGCCGCGATTAGATAAGCTAGGTGGCAAAGGCTGGCAGACGCGTAAGAAAAAAGTCCAAGAAGCTGTTTTAGCCATGGCGCAGGATTTGCTTAATCTTTATGCCAAGCGTGAGTTAGTCAAACGGCCGATTTTTAAAGCGCCTGAGCATAATTATATTGAGTTTGAGTCGGAGTTTCCTTTTGAGACCACTCCCGATCAGCAGCAAGCCATCGATGATGTTTTGGGGGATATGCAAAAAGAAAAGCCCATGGATCGGTTGATTTGTGGTGATGTGGGCTATGGCAAAACCGAAGTTGCTATGCGAGCTGCTATGTTGGCAGTTTTAAGTGGTAAACAGGTTGCTGTTTTAGCACCAACAACGATTTTGGCTCAGCAGCACGGGATTACGTTTACAGAGCGCTTCAAAAATATTGGTGCTCGTGTTGAAGTGGTAAGCCGCTTTCATAAAGCTAAGCAGAATGATGAGATTTTGAAGCGAGCCAAGGCGGGTCAGGTTGATATTTTAATTGGAACCCATCGGATCTTGTCAGAAGATGTGGGCTTCAAAGATCTTGGTTTGGTAGTTGTAGACGAAGAACAACGCTTTGGAATCAAAGCCAAAGAGCACTTAAAGAAACTCAAAACTCATATAGATGTCTTAACGCTTTCAGCGACACCGATCCCCAGAACGCTTCAAATGGGCTTCTTTGGATTACGTGATTTGAGTGTGATTGAAACGCCGCCGGTTGATAGACGGGCCATTCGAACGTCGCTGGTTCGATTCGAGGATGAGCTGATTCGAGAGAGTATTTTGCGTGAGTTGCATCGTGGTGGGCAGGTTTATTTTGTGCATAATCGTGTGAACAGTATTTATGCAAAAGCAGATTACTTAAGAAGCTTGATCCCTGAGGCACGAATCGAAGTGGCCCATGGCCAAATGCATGAGCGTGATCTGGAAGAAACGATGATTCGTTTCATGAAGCATGAGTTTCACGTGCTGGTTTGCACAACGATTATTGAAACAGGCATCGATGTGTCGACAGCCAATACCATGTTCATTGATCATGCGGATGATTTTGGATTGGCGCAGCTTTATCAACTTCGTGGGCGTATCGGCCGCAGTAAAGAGCGAGCTTTTGCCTATTTAGTGATACCCGGAAGTGAAGAGGGCCTAACGCCAATTGCACGTAAGCGACTCGAAATTTTGCAGCGCTTTAGTGAGCTCGGTGCGGGCTTTAGAATCGCCCAGCATGATTTAGAGCTTCGTGGAGCAGGAGATTTGCTAGGTAAAAGCCAGCATGGCCATGTGGCAGCAGTTGGTTATGACTTATATTCAGACTTGCTCAAAGAAGCCGTTGAGCAGCTTAAGGGTCAAAAGCATGCTGAGGTGCCTGACCCAGATATTCAAGTGCCAGTTCCAGCACTGATTCCTGAGAACTATATTTCTGATTTGTCAGAACGCATGGGTATCTATCAGCGACTTGCAACGGCCCAAGAAGACACGGCGTTGTATGGAGTTTTAGATGATTTGCAAGCGCGATTTGGGGGAGTCCCCGAAGAAGTATATGCTTTGGTCCAGGTGATGGCACTTAAAAACATCATGAAATCTATGGCCTTGATGGGGCTTGAGATAGGGCCTTCTAAGCTAGCTATCTCGTTGGGCGACCAGGCTAAACTGGATCCGGCTAGGCTTGCTAAATGGGTCAAAGAAAACGAAGCTGAGTGGACACTGACGCCTAAGATGAAGCTAATTAGAGACTTGAAGACGGATAGATGGTTTGAGGAAGCGAAGAAGGGTTTAGCTGAGCTGCAAGGCTTATAGTTGTCATGCCAGCCTTCGCTGGTGTGACATCAAAGCCCACTCAAGTTCTCAAAGCCACCTTCTATGGTGTCGCCTTTTGGCTTGAGTACTAGGCGATTCACATCATTGACAGCCATCCACTGTTCCCCTGAGGGAAGGTCGACCAAGCTATGTTGGTTAAAAAAGTAGAAAACATCATACTTACTTTCTTTGTGCAAAATATTCTGAATATGCATACGAAGGTTTATTTCTTTGACGTGTGAGAAGGTTTTTTCTAATTTTTCCTGCAGTTGGACGTAGTTATAGTCATCACCAGGTTCGTTGGTGGCATTGGTCTCTAGGTAATCTGGAGACACCAAGGCCATGATTTCAGGAATTGATCGCGAGACGATGGCATTTCGATAATCGTCCATGAATTTCGTTACCGCACGATTTTCTTTCGTATCTCGAACGCTGGTATTCGGAATCAACTTGGGCTTGCAGCCCGTAGCGACGAGCAGGAAACAAAGAGAGAATATCTGCGCGATCGTTTTTGTTGACATGAATGAGTCTCCTTGCCTATGTTTTTAACCTTGATGTCAAATATGAGCAACCGGATTTTTTTCGCCGTCCTTTTTTCTGGCTTCTTTTTACTCAATTGCACCAAAAAGAGCCAAATTTTAGCCAGCGAGCCTGCTACCCCAGGCGCCATAACCATTGGGTTGGCCCAAGAGCCGGATTCTTTGTTTATCCCTTTTAGAGAAATGATCGCTTCAGAAGAAGTGGTGAGGGTAGGCATGTATACTCTGACCGCTTTTGATGAAAACTGGAATTTGATGCCCTGGGCCGCCAAAGAGATTCCCACGCTTGAAAACGGCAAATTGGAACTCTTTACCCAAAATGGCCAGAAAAAGATGAGAACCACTTGGGAAATAAAAGACGATTTTTTCTGGGCAGATGGCAAGCCGCTTACCGCAGATGATTTCGTGCTCTGCTATCAAATTATTAAGGACCCTACTCAGGAAGTCATTGATCGAACAACCGTTGAAAAGATCGAAAGCATGGAGGCTAGGGGGCCGAAGAGGAAAACACTAGTGGTTACTTGGAAGGAGCCTTACGCCTACTATGCTAATTACCGGAACCATCAGGCTTTGCCGGTTCACGTGGTAGGGCCTCTTTACAAAGCGGCACCTGAAAGGCTCAAGAAAAGCAAGTTTGGCCAGAAGCCTTTATTGGCAGGCCCTTTCACGATCAAAGAGTGGGCGCCGGGTGAGTACCTTCGGGCGGAGGCAAATCCATATGCTAAAGGTTGGCTAAAGCCCAAAGTCAAAGAAATTATTTGGCGGATTATCCCGCAAACCAACACCTTGGAGTCTAACTTGGTTGCAGGAGATATTGATGCGATTTCACCGATAAGCTTGGGCTTGGAGCAGGTTCTTCAAATTGAGCGGCGTTTTAAAGACCAGTTTAATTTTTATTACACGCCGGGCCTTGTATGGGAGCATATTGATTTTAATCTAGATAACCCGATTCTCAAAGATAGACGTGTTCGTCGGGCACTTGCCTATGGAGCCAATCGGCAGGGTATAACTGACTTGTTATCGAATGGTAAACAGCCTGTGGCACACGGAACGGAGCCAGAAAAGTCGCCTTACTATAATCCTAATGTTCGTAAATATAACTTTGATCCCAAGCAGGCTGAAAAACTTTTGGATGAAGCAGGCTGGAAGCGTCCAAAACCTGGGGCTATTCGAGAAAAAAATGGTGAGCGTTTGAAATTAACGCTCATGACGACTTCAGGGAACAAGTCACGTGAGAAGGTCGAGCAGTTTCTGCAGTCACAATGGCGTAATATCGGGGTGGATGTGGAGATTCACAATCAACCAGCCAAAGTGTTTTTTAGTCAAACCATGCACAAACGCAAGTATAAGCATATGGCGATGTATGCTTGGATTAAAGACCCCGTATCGCTGTCTGATACTATTTGGCGATGTGACTATATCCCGAAAAAATCCAATGGTTATTTAGGCCAAAACCAAACAGGCTTTTGCGATCCAAAAGTAGACGAGCTTTTCAAAAAAGCCTCCCAAGAGCTCGATATGAAAAAGCGGGTCAAGTATGCACACCAAATCGAGGAGATTTTGGCTGAAGAGCTCCCAGCTTTGCCGCTCTACTTCAAAGTTGAGGTGAGTGTGACCAAAAAAGGCCTCAAAAACTGGAAGCCAACCGGTATCTTGCAGCCAGTGACCTGGAATGCCAAAGATTGGAGCTTCGAGGAGTGAGGAAACCCATAATTGTCACCCCGGCCTCCGAGCCGGGGTCCAGCACTGGATCCCGGGTCAAGCCCGGGATGACGATAAGTCAAAGGCTTTCAGTATGAAACATTTAGCCATTCGGTTTTTACAGATGCTCTTGATCTTGGCTGTTTTGAGTGTTTTTCTCTTTTGGCTGATGCTCCAAATGCCTGGCAATCCTGTTGATTTATTGATTACCAGTAATCCAAGAATCAAAGCAGAAGATGTGATTCGGCTTAAAAAGCTAAAAGGCCTCGATAAGCCCTGGTATGTTCAATACGTGCGCTGGATGTGGGGGTATTATGAACCGACAAGAGCGCCTGATATTGATCCGCTTGATCCAGCTCTTGACTCTAGACCTACTGGTGAAGAAGTTCACTTTTTATTTAATGACAAAGTCTCGGGTGGGCGCAAGTGGTTTGTGATCAAAAACCAGGCAGGTCTTGAGTCTGTGGGGACGCTTTGGATTGATGATGCTCCACCTACTCAATTGGCTGTTCAGCCTATTGAGAGCCAAGCGATAGAAAAGCCTGAAACGTTTTCAGTTAATTTATCTAAGTTTGTGACGGGCGATACCAAAGGCCTCCGATTTAAGTTGATTGGCGGTAGCCCTGGTGAAGTTGACAATCAGGGTATTTATCGTTGGCTGGAACAAGCGATTGGTCAGCGCGTTGTTCAATTTGAGGTTTATAATAAGGCTGGTGATAAGGCGTTGGGTGCTTTTAGCGTGGAACAAGATCCAATTCCCAATAAAAAGATTTTTAATAAGGGCTTTATATTTATATTCACGGGCGATACAGAGGCCATGGGCTTTTCGAATACTTATAAACGCCCGGTTTGGACGTTATTAAAGTCTCGAGTTGCTAACACACTTTGGCTCATGTTTCCGGCGATTTTATTATCGCTGCTGATTGCTCTGCCATTGGGTGTTTTGAGTGCTTATCGGCAACACTCTTGGATTGATTATCTCTTAAATTTCTTGGCCTTTGTCGGGATTTCACTGCCTGTTTTTTGGTTTGGCATTATGATGATGTTTTGGTTTGCTGAAAAGCTTCAGTGGTTTCCGGCAGGCGGAATTGAATCGCCAGGGATTTGGCGGCAGGGTTACTGGGATATTTTTGTTGATCGCTTGTCTCACGCTGTGTTGCCGGTGATTGTTTTGTCGATTGCTTATGCTGGCCGCTGGCTTAGATACATGCGGGCATCGATGCTCGAAATTTTGCCAGCTGATTATATCAGGACAGCTAGAGCCAAAGGTTTATCTGAGCGCATTGTGCTGCTGAAACATGCCTTGCGCAATGCTTTAATACCTGTGGTTACGGTATTGGCGTTATCTGTTCCGGCTTTGTTTGGTGGTGCAGTATTAACAGAGACTGTCTTTGCATGGCCTGGGATTGGGCGGCTGCAATATGACGCCGTCATGAATAGCGACTACTATGTGGCGATTGTGGTCTTCTTGATTTCAGCGCTGTTGGTGATGTTGGGGAATCTATTGGCAGATTGGCTCTATATTATCATTGATCCACGCGTGAGGAAATCATGACCGAAACGTTTTCTCAGCTCATTTGGAGACGATTTAAAAAGCATCACTTAGCGCTCTATTCAAGCGCGATTCTGATTTTTTTGTGTGCGGCGGCTTTGCTTGCCGGCGTCATTCAAGGCCTATTGGGTGTTTCTCATAG
>JAESQZ010000055.1 GCA_016764955.1 Deltaproteobacteria bacterium
AATAAAAACTGCATGCTGGAATCGCCAGCGGGCATGCTGGGGGTTCCGTGGGGTCTGCGTACGAGCGGGAAGCCCCACTCGAAGCGTAAAGCACCCATCGGGCTAAACCAACGAAGGCCGAAGCCAACAGCACTATAAAGCCCTAGCCCATAAAAGAGGCCCAGTGGATCATAGTAGCCCTTGTAGCGTTCTTTAAAATCGCCGGTTCCAACATAGAAAAGGCCTTCATCTGGTGCGTAGACATTACCCATGTCAAAAAACCCAACTCCAAAGAGATTGATCGATCGAATTAATGGGAACTCTAACTCTAAGTTGGTTAAAAACTGCTTATTGCCACCAATTACTAGGTTTCGAATAGGTTCAGTGCTGTTTTGTTGACCTACATTGATAGATGGGCCGATGGATTGGAAGAAATATCCTCGAAGCCCTGTGGGAGCGCCAAGTTGAACGCCGCCTAACCTAAAGTTTTCAGAAACCAGTGCTATACCGAACGTGTCTAAAAACCCAAAGTCGACGTTGAGCTTTAGAACCCAATTTTTGAGAGGGAACCAACTGTCAAAATTATAATAAAAGCGGGTGTTAATTCCCCAGCGGATCAAATTGTTAGCTTCAGCGTCTTGTCTCAGAAAATTCAGTCCTGAGTCAATACCTCTGGGTTTTGAATTATCTCGAATTTTATTCTCCAAATCCGCGAGTAGAACAGAACCAAAATAAGAGCTTGCGAATTCACTTCGTACTTCAAAGAAATAACCTGCCGTTGGGAAAATTCGATTGTTTCGCTGATCAAATTGGAGACTTGGTTTCAAAGATGTCGTGTATCGGGGCTGATTAAGATGCCAGCCCCAATAGTTTACCCCAGCTAAGCTATCTTCAATCTGGACTCGCTCAGCCATATAAGACAAGAAGAAACGCAAGTTTTCAAAATCTGGCACATAGGGCTCGAGTCCTCTAGGGGCGTTTTTGTACCATTTGGCTGAGACGTCTCGCAAGAAGAAGCCCACAGGATAGCCGAACATGATTTCCCCGCCGCTACTTCCTCGGCTGTAGTCAACAAAGCTTCTTTGAGTGTCATAGGCCCTGATAGAAAACGAGAGAGGGGCAGGACCAAGATAAGTTAAGTAAGGATCTGTAAATTGAAGTTCAAAAATACGTCTATAGGCTGACCATAAGACCGTTCCAGAGATAGACTGGCCGCGACCAAAAAGATTGTTTTGGCTTATTTGGGCTTGGAAAAGAAAACCCTCTCCTCCTGTGCCGTAGCCTCCCCCTACTTGTATTTGCCCAAGTTTCTTCTCCTTGACTTCGACTTCAATATCTAAAACATCCGGATTGTCTCCGGGTTTTGTTTTGAGTTGAACGCTTTCGAAGTAACCCAACTGATTTAGCCGTTGTTCGCTAAGTCGAAGCATGGAGCCAGAATAGAGCTCACCCTCGTAGACACGAAGTTCACGTCTAATAACTTCATCGATGGTTGTGATGTTGCCTGTGATGTCAAATCGGCCAAATCTTACTAATGGACCTGGAATAACTTCTAATTCAATGTCAATTCTGCGTTCCTCTTCTTCAATTTGGGTATTTGGAATAACATTGACATAGGCATAGCCTTCATCTTGGTAAACTTCTTGGATAGCGCTTAAGTTTCTGCCAAACTCGGATTTGTTAAAAATTTCTCCAGTTTTAAGCGTGATCTTATCTTGTAGAGAATCTTCAGAGTAATTTAGCAAATCTCCTGAGAAACTAACATTGCCTAATTTAAACGCGCTTCCTTCCGTGATTGAGATATAGACAGAGATTTGTTTTTTATCGGGTGAAAGAGTGGCTCTGGGTTTCGAGACTTGAACATTTAGAAAGCCGTTTTCTTGATATAGCTGCTCAATTAAGAGTCCATCAATCTCGAGCATGTCTTCATTGAAAAAGCCCCACTGCATAATAAAGCTTAGGGGATGTTTTTCTTTCGTTTGCATGCGAGATTTAATCTCGTTGGTGCTAATTGCCTTGTTTCCTAAAATCGTGATGTGTTCCACTTTGATCTTAGACTCTTCTTCAATATGAAAAATAACGTCTACGAAATCAGGGGCTTTTAATTTGTCTGATTCTTCTATGTCAGATGCTTTAGTTGGTTTAACCTCATAGGCCACATGAGTTAGCAAAAAACCCTTTTCAGCATAGTGTCTTCGGATTTTTTCGGCGTTGTCTCGGATGCGATGCATACTTGCGATTTGGTATGCCTTGAGATCAATGGCCTCTGTGAGATCTTCTGTCGAAATTTCCTCATTTCCATCAAACTTGATTTTGAAAATGGTTGCCTTTTCTGTGAGCTCATAAGTTAAGATAATGCTTTGGTTTGGCCCCTGCTCTTTTTTCACCTGGACATCTGTAAAAAGTCCTAGTTTGAATATTTGCCTGATATCCTGCGCTATCTTTTCTTCATTTAGCGGCTGGTTTATTTCTGTTTCTAACAGAGGGATAATTGCTTCAGGATCAACTTTTTCAGCACCATGAATTCGAATTTCATAAATTTTGTCTGGGAGCGCTGATGCGGCTACAAGCACACCTTTTTGCTTAGAGCGCTTTAGAGCAGCTTCTGTTTCTGGGGCCAATTGAGTTATCGGCATGGACTTTGAAATAGAAGGATCTCGCACTTGAGAAGCCTTTTTCTTGCCATGTGGGATGGGAGCCCTATTTGGCATTCCCATTTGAGCGAAAGCTATTTGGGACAATGCTATGAAGCCTACCGTTAATTTCCAGCACCGATTCATCACGGATTGAGATATAGAGTGCAATATGATCTTGGTCTATAGCCTAATGACAGAAAATAGGGATCAATTGATCAATCAGTTGGTCGTTGAGCTTCGTTCACAATCACGTATATATCACCGCATATCGCGAGTAGAGCTTAAGGAATCATTGACAGCAGTATTTGATGCTTACAGCGAGTTTTTGATCTCTCAGAATCAAACTCGCCTAAAAATTTCACTCAAATATTGGGTGATCGCTCGCATGGGACAGCTGCTAGAGCTTAAATTGCTCATGAAAATTGTTTTCGCACTTTTTTCTGTTTTAAGAAAATTTTCACAGAAATCTTATCGAGATATGCCTGAGCAGGACGCTGTGAGTTTTAACAAAACAATGGCTGGCCTTGAAAATGCTTGCCAAGAAATGGCAAATCTTTTGATTGAGAGTTTCGAAGAATATCAGCAGCACCCTAGGATGGAGCGGAAATCAAGTTTGACTCGGATGGATATTTTTAGGGCCTAATTGTCATACCAGCGAAGGCTGGCATGACAATGTGGAGTGTTAGCTAGCAATCCAATCAGCAGTAAGACTAGCCGCCAATTTAGCCGTCTTATTATCAATATCATATGCTGGCGCAAGCTCTGCGATATCAAGCGCGATTACTTTGCCGCTTTGTTTGATGCGGCGAAGTAGTGGCTTAACTCGCTCAGGTGAGAGTCCAAGCGCCTGGGGAGCGCTTACACCTGGTGCGTCAGTTTTTGCGAATACGTCTAAGCAGATGCTTAAATAAATATATTCGTGGCGAGATAATATGGCATCGATTTGATCTAGGGACTCTCTTTCGAAGTTTTCAGCCAACACAAATTTCACATTGAGTTCTTTAGCCGTTTGAAACAAAGCATTTGAATTAGAAGCAGGCTGGATGCCCAGTACGAGATAATCAAAGTCCAAGTTTTTGTTTTGACGTTCCTTAGCAATTTGCAAAAAAGGTGTTCCTGAACTGCCTAATTTATTGTCTATAAGTGGACGTAAGTCAAAGTGTGCGTCGAAATTAATTATCCCGCAGTTTTTAGAACCCAGATATCTTGAGATGCCCTGGAAGTGGCCCCAGGCGATTTCATGCCCTCCCCCGATGACAATAGAATGATGACCTCCTGAGAGGATTTGATAAACGCGATCTCCTAGAGTTTTTTGGGCAGCTTCTAAGCCGGACTCATGGCAGTTGATGTCACCAAGATCTTCGCAGTTGTTGGTTGCTTGCCAGTGTTGTCTAAAAGCTTTTGGGCCTTGTGCAGCTCCAGGGCGACCATTGTTGCGCCGAACCCCCTCATCACAAGGGAATCCTATAAGCTGGTAAGTTTTTGTCATAGTTTGCGCTCAATATCTTCAAAGAGTGACCACTGACTTTGCGCGCGAAGCCAATTGTGCTCGGCTCGACTTTTGAAACGGTCAGGGTCCCAATTCCAGTACTGATCTTCAAATATATCGATTAGAAAGCGGGCGCAGAGCTCTAGTGGGATCAATTTGATTGCTACTGGTAGCATATCTCGTTCTTCTTTTTTCCAGTACTTCCAAACTTGGCTTTGATAGCCCTCAAGTGCAGCCTTGTAGATATCTAAATTAAAAACACTATTTGCTTGGTTTTCGCCGTTCGGGTTACACCAGGATCGAAAAGCATCGCCCATTTCAATAGGCCATGGCATTTTCCCCAAAGTATCCAGATCAATGAGACAGTAAGCCTCTTCTTTGGAGTTAAACATCAGGTTGCTAATCTTTAAGTCTCCATGGCAATGACGTAGTGGTAATTCCCATAAATTTGGAAGCTTTCTAGCTTCTTCGAGAATCTGGTTGGCTATTGGTGAGACATGTTCATAAAAGGTGTGCTGAGTGTTTGCACGCAAGTTATGCTCAAGGCGCCTAAGATAATTTTCTGTATGATGAAGATTTTCCCGGACTGATTGGTAGTCATATTTGAAATTAAGCAAAGCACGATGAAAACGACCCACTAATTGTCCGGCAGAATATGCAGCATCAGTTTCTTGGATTTCATCAAAAGTGTGCCCCTCCATAAAGGTCAGCATGCGCCAGCATTGATTGTTGTCGATAACCCAAAGTTCACCTTCATCGGTTTTAACTAATTTTGGCATAACAAAGCCTTTTGAAGCTAAAAAGTCTGTGATGGCCAGAATATCTAGATTTACCTTGGGGGAGAAAACCGGATGCAAGCGCTGGAGAATGGCAAGTCCTTTCTCCAGCTCTATCCGATAAGTCTGGTTGATAAAACCAGTTGAAATGAGTTTTGCGCTCTTTGGTTTAAGATGCTGCCAATACTTTAGAACATTCATCAAAGGCTAACCTGTGTGCTTGAGCCACTGCTTTATAGGTAAGATAGCCTTGATAAGTGTTTAATCCTAGGCTTAAGCTCAGATTTTCTTGGCAAGCTGCTTTGAGGCCCATATTCGCTAGAAGTCTTAAGTATGGCATTGTTGCGTGAGCAAGCGCGAAAGTGCTTGTTCGAGCCACAGCTCCTGGAATATTAGTGACTCCGTAGTGAACAACGCCACCAACTACAAAAGTAGGGTTTTCATGACTGGTGGGTTTGATTGTTTCAATGCAGCCACCTTGATCAATTGCAATGTCTACAATCGCTGATCCTGGTTTCATTTGTTTAACCAGCTGCTTAGATACCAACTTGGGTGCCTTCGCACCAGTCAGAAGCACTGCTCCTATTAACAAATCAGCTTCTCGTACGGCTTCCTCTATGGTTGCATCGCTCGAATACACGGTTTCTAGATGCTCTTGAAAAACATGATCGATATATTCAAGTCGTTCTGCATTCGTATCTAAAACAGTAACTTGTGCGCCAAAGCCTAGAGCAACTCTGGAAGCTTGCATACCGGCGACACCGCCGCCTAAGATAACCACTTTTCCGCCGGGGACACCAGTGACGCCACCCAAAAGCAAGCCCTGACCACCTTGATGCTTTTCTAGGCACCAAGCTCCAACCTGAACAGACATTCTGCCAGCTACTTCACTCATGGGCTTGAGTAATGGTAATACTCGGCCTACTTGGATTGTTTCGTAGGCAACCGCAGAAACCTTCTGTTTTAACAAGACTTCTGTAAGCTTGCGTTCAATAGCTAGGTGCAAGAAAGCATAAAGAATCTGGCCTGGCCTCATGAGAGGATA